>JBMNCO010000100.1:0-6551 GCA_049366815.1 Desulfatiglandales bacterium
GCCTGATTTAACACTATCCCGTGCAAAAAATAGACTCGTTTTGGACACCAATGAATAGAGGTAGCACTTTAGTCTCTTGAAAATTACCCCATCACGGAGGGGCCATGGGAGTCTCTTTTCAAAAACGAAAAATCGGTGCCCGGATGTCCGCATAGAAACCAGGCTTCAGGCGGACGGAGCACCACCCGGGGAAACCCATGAAAATCAAGGCCTGACAGCTGCTGACATGGATCCGCCGTCCGCCCAGGCTGCCCCGGCCGTCTTAGTCTTTTCCATGGCCCGTCGTTTTTGAAAAGAGACTCCCATGGCCCCGATTGCCGGGCTCTTTCAAGCAGCTTAACTCATGCAAACAGAGCATGTCGTCACCGGGCGGGGAAACTCAATTGTCGCTTGATTTCCTTTAGTATTGTCTGAAATTTGTAGGGCTTACCCACGTATGCTGCGGCCCCTTCTCTAAGCAGTTCGTCCTTCTGCCCATCGTCCAGGTAGCCCGTCGCGATGATGACCTTCACGCTCGGCTCGATGCTGAGCAATTCTTTTAGACATTTGGCACCGCCCATACCGGGCATGTTCAAGTCAAGGATGACAAGGTCGACGACGTCTCTTTCCCGTTTCAATATTTCTATGGCCTCTTCCCCGCTCCGAGCCCTCAGTGCCCGGTAGTTGTAGGCCTCCAACATACTCTGGGTCAGATCCAGGAGGTCCAGATCGTCGTCCACAAAAAGTATGGTTTCGTTCCGTCCGCTGAGGGATTCTTCCGTCGCATCCAGGGCCTTTTCCTGGTCATTTTCCAGACTCGCAGCCGGTAGATAGATATCGAAAACCGTTCCTGTCCCTTGTCGGCTACGGCACAGAACGGTGCCCCGATGGCTCTTGACAATGCTGAATACGATGGCAAGCCCGAGTCCCGTCCCTTTTCCTTTCTCCTTTGTCGTGAAAAAGGGGTCGAAGATGCGATCCAGGGTTTGCTGGTCCATGCCCTGACCTGTATCAGAAATGGAGAGGCAGGCATAGGCCCCAGGGCTCACATCTGCATGCCTCTTGCAGAATTCCTCATCCATCAGGAAATTTTTTGTCTCTATGATGATCTTGCCGCCATCAGGCAGTGCATCTCTTGAATTGACGATCAAGTTCATGATGATCTGTTCGAGCTGGGTGGGGTCGGCGTTAATCTTCCTGAGGTCCGGCGAGAGATGCATATCCAGGGCAATCATCTTTGGAATCACTCGTTCCATGAGTGAAGAAACCCGTGTGATCACTTGGTTGAGATCGACCGGCTTGAGTTCGCTTTCAACCTTTCTGCCGTAAACCAGGAGTTGCTTGGTCAACGCAGCCGCCCTCTGGACTGATTTTTCCATCTGTGACAGGGCGTGATAATCAGGGTCATCCGATGACTTGTCCATGAATATGACCTGGAGGTACCCCGAGATGACCTGCAGGAGGTTGTTGAAATCGTGCGCGATACCTCCCGCCAGGGTCCCGATGGCCTCCATCTTTTGGGCCTGAATGAGTTCTCTTTCCAGTATTCTTCGTTCGGTAATGTCTCTGAGAAAGTGTATTGTCGCGATACAGCCCTTCCATTTGATCGGCACAGAACCCATGTCGACCCAAAGTATGTCTCCCGGCTTGTTGGTGACCCTGAAGGGGGCGATGGAGGGGGCCGGCTCAGCGGTCAGCAGCTGCCGGTACTGTTCAAGAACCCATGGACGATCCTCTTTGTAAACGAGGTCCTGAAATGAAAGATGCCCCAATTCATCCTCCGTGTAACCCAGGAGTTCACGGGTCTTGGGATTCGGGAATCTAATGATATCATCCTGAACGATAAAGATGGCGTCGTTTGCATGATCCACAACGAGTCTGTATCTTTCTTCCGACTCCACCACTGAGGTCTCCAGGCTCTTGGAGTAGGTCTGCAGTCTATGTTGCATACGGCGGAGTTCCAGTCTCAGCAGAAATTCCCGGAATCTCATGGCGTGATTCACCCGGGACGCCAAAAGAACAATGATCAGAGTTGAGACGATAAACAAGTTGTTACCCAGAAAGAGCATGGGTCGGTGGACCGGGCTGAAAAACAACACAGAGCAGACATAAACGACATACAGCACCAGACAATGGAATGCAAGTGTCCTGGTGGCAAGGGGCAGGACCGTACAAAAACCAAGATAGATCAGATTCAGCCCGGCATAGTAAATCGTATTGTAACCGCCGGTTTCAGTGATCATCTTGATGATTGACAGCCCCACGATATAATATCCGATTATGCCCAGGAAGGAGCTTTTGAGACGAAGATTCCATTTACGGTTACAGGTATAAAGTAAAAGGCAGGAGGCCGATGCGATCAATCGGTACATCATGAACCGGCCGAAGAGATCGGGATACAGAAGGTAATCGAGCACACCGAACAAGGGAACAATCAGGCATCCCAGGAGAAGGATGATATTCACGCGCCCTCTCAGGAGCGGGGCCTGGTCCCTGTTGAATCGTTCCATGTCGTCAGGATCTCTATTGAATGCGCGCACAGTCTATTCCACGACTTAAATCTTGTTCCTGCAGCCTTAGAGGCGTTGCACCCTGCGACGCCCCCAAATCGATTTTTATAGCAGCAAATTTTAGAGGGGTAAAGGCATATAGCCGAACCCTTCCGACAAGTATCACCTTGGTCGCTCCGAGCAGGAGACCTCAACCGAAAGATGCCTGACCTTCGCCGCCGGGTACTTGATTTCGTCGCATCCGAGACACTGATGGGGGGTGACTGCCTCCATGACCTCCTAAGAAACCCTTTTTGTCGCACAGGCGAAGAGGTTCAGCCCCTGTTCCTCTGAAAATATTTCGATGTTGTTCTCAAAAGGGGTCCCAAGAAAAAGATCCCCCAGTTCCCTCATAGAGCGGTGAATCAACCTCCAGTGGAGAACATGGTCCATAAAGACCCGATTTGGATTGTCGGGGCCGAAATTTCCAACGATGAGTATCCCCCCCGGCTTCAGGTATTCATAACAGCGGGTGACCAGTGCTGTAAAGAGCCTGTTATCCAGGTAATCCGTGAGACCGGCTGAATAGATGATGTCCTGCGTTTCGTAATTGTGCCGGACCCTTCCCAACGACCATCTGATGACATTGTCATTCATAAACCTGATTGAGGCCTCATGCGCAAATGTGTTCACCCGGTGGGCCGTATATTCCAGGGCCTCTGAATCCACGTCAACACAGGTTGCCTCGATCCGGCTGGAATATTCGCAACAAGAAAGAAAATCAAAGAGCTCACGGTTTGAACCACAGGCCAGATTCATGATTCGTATCGGAGATCCATTTTCGCGCCGCCGGTCACAATGAATACGGAGTTGCCGCTCCAGGAACTTTCGTCTCCCCCGGACGGCTTTCGCCGCTTCCGTTTCAAGGCACCAGCCATCAACCACAATCCCCAGTTTGCCGTCTCCATCGGGTCTGTTTTTGTAGATCATCTCCATCATCAGGAAATCACCCGCATAGCCTTTGGGCTTATAATAGGCCCTTTCCGCAAATCGACTTCGCATAAAGTACGGGAAAATTTCCTTGAATATGTAACCCCAGCAGCATGTCGCCAATTCCCCGCCTTCAAGCCGGGCATGGGTTTCCCTTAAATGTTCATTGAACCGGTTCAGAAGTTCGTAACACTGTCTTTTTAGCGGTCCGGTGATGGATTTGCCGGTGTTTTCCTGCAATCGGTAGGAGATGTCATAGAACCGGGCCTTTACATCTTCGACAACCCTGTTCAGAAGGTGCCACTCCGGTGTGTCAAAAAAGTGACGGGGGATCGGCGCCGATTGGTCAAAACTGCGCCCTCCGGTGGATAAGGAGGCTGCGTAGGCCGTCAAAGGCTCCCGTTCCGCCAGGATCCGACGGAACTTGGAACAGAGGTTGCGTGTGATCAGGCTGAGGAAATCTCCATAAAGGATAGGGTCGTGATGTTGCATATGCAGGAAGGCCTTTTCATCGAAAAAGGAGATGACCGCATCCTCTGTGGCCCTGATATCCCGCGCCCTGGGTGCCTGTTCGAAAAAGCCGATTTCCCCAAAAAAGTCGCCGTGACCGATCAGTGCAACGGTCATTCGTGTGTCATGTAGGGTGTTCACGACTTCGACCGTGCCTTCCTGCACATAATAGAGACACCGCGATTGTTCCCCTCTGATCAAGATAGAATCATTTTTTTTGTAGCGCTCGGTACGTGAAAAGGGCAGTACTGCTTTGACCAGCCTTTTATCCAAATTCGAGAGTCCTCCTGCCGATAATCACTACGCGGTCAGGGTCTTTGGAGCTTATTTCATCCCTTTCCTGTTGAGTTCAATTATAAACTGCAAAATTTACACCAGAAAATCCGAAAGAGGGCGTCGTAATGGTTTTCGGAGGGGGCACTGTGAAGACGGAGGCATGAGGTTTGGAACCGGGTACAGGTTCGGCCTTTTTAATGTTTTTTGTCAGAAGAGACGAAGGCTTCGGGCAATTTGCAGTATGGTAAGGTCTTCCATCTTCTGTGAAACCAGAACCAGTAATCCGGATATTCCCTGACGTATTTCTCAATGACGGCCGTGAAGCGGGCGGTGTTCTCTTCGATGTCCATGGTCTTGTCCCCCGTGCGAACAAGCTGGATTTCAGGTTCGCATATGATTCGGAAACGACCGTCCTTCTGCCTCACGGAAAATACGGGAACGACCGGGGCCCCCGTCTTCAGGGCCAATAGGGCCAAACCCTTGTTCGTGCATGCCCGTCGTCCCAGAAAATTCACGAAGACCCCCTCATACCAGGCCACATTCTGGTCGAGAAGGATCCCGATGACCTTCCGCTCTTTCAGTGCCCCAAGGAGCCGTCTCATGGCCCTTCGTTTGGGAATGATCTCCATTCCAAATCTTGACCGGAGCTCTTCCATGAATCGGTCGAAGGGTGGAAAGTCAATAGGCCTGACCACAATAGCCAGATTCCGGAAACGGAGACTCATGGCGGCGGAGGTCACTTCCCAGTTGCCGAAGTGTGCGGTCAGGCCAAAGACCCCCTTGCCCTTTTCGAGTGCCTGCTCGAGATTTTCTATGTCCTGGAAGACGACGTATCTTTCCAGGTTTTCATGTGTCATTCTCAGGATGTGGGGCACCTCAAAGAGCATCTGTCCGTAATGGAGAAAGACTTTTCTCATCAGCCGATCCGGGTCTTCCGCATAGGGGGTTCCGGGGAAGGATTTCCGTATATTTTCAAGAACAACGGCGGTTCTGGAGGTGGGGACCAGCGACAAGGCCGTCCCAAGCAGTTTGCCCAGGAACCGCCCAAGGGGAAGGGGAATAAAGGTCATCATGAGGAAAAGGGCCTTAATCAATACGTGAATCATTTTCACACTCCCATAACCGGAAAGCTTGATAGGGATACTTATCTGATCAGCACGATTTCTTCAAGCTTTTGAAAAAGAAATCCCGGAAGGAAGAGGAAAGCTGAAAGGAAATAGTGAGATAGGCTATATGGGAGGACTCCGGCATCATGCCTTGGATCCGAACCCAATCCTTTTCCGTGGTGATGAGTAAATCGGCCTTCATGATCTCTTTGTGGTGCACCAGGTCTTGAATGTCCCGGTGACTGAAGGCATAGTGATCCCTGAAAGGCCTGTAGGACAGCATTTCAGCGCCAAGTCTTGCCAAGGTTTCCTTGAAGAACTGCGGCCGGGCAATGCCTGCAAAGGCGATCACCCTTTTGCCCTCCAGAAAATCCGGGCCGACTCTGTCGTCACCGGGCAGGACAACGCTCTCCGGTCGGTGTTCGCTCCAGAAAATGGGCTTGTCAGGGAATCCGGCCTCCAAAATATCTAAGAGGCCCTTCCCAGTTTTCCCCTGAGAACGGGTGATGATGAAGGCATCGGCCCTTTCAAGATGCTCCTTGGGTTCCCTCAAGGGACCCCACGGCAAGAGATGACCGTTGCCAAAGGGATTCGATGCATCCAGCAGGACCAGATCAAGATCCCTTTTGAGCGCAAGATGTTGAAATCCGTCATCCAGGATGAAGAAGTTGGTCCCATGTTTCTGTTGCGCCAGGAGCCCCGCCATGTAACGGTCCTTAGAAATGACAACGGGGACGCTCCGAAGTTTTCGGGCCAGGAGGTAGGGCTCGTCCCCGGCCTCCCGGGGGCCGGCGAGAATGGTATCCCCGTCAGATACTTCCAGGACCCCTTTGCGGTGGCTCCCACCATACCCCCTTGAGAGGACGGCTGCACGAAAGCCCTCATCCCTTGCCCATTTTGCCAGCATGTGAACGGCCGGGGTTTTTCCGGTCCCTCCCGTGGTCAGGTTCCCTATGCTGACCACAAAACCGTCCAGTGCACTTTTTTTTGCCCTGCGGGCATTCCTGTGGTGAAGCCTGGCTCCAAAGCCATATAGAAAGGAGAGGGGAGCAAGCAGGAGGCTCCAGGGTGAGAAGAAATCACCATCATGAATCTTGGACCAATGAATGTAAGACATCTTATGCAACACGATGAGTTAGAAGAAGAGATCCCAACGGACTCTATCAGACAGAACATTTTATCGAAAATGCAAAATCCGTAA
>JBMNCO010000101.1:0-100709 GCA_049366815.1 Desulfatiglandales bacterium
GCCGCGGCAATCATCGCCTTCCGAAAAGTAGGCGTTATTTACGGATAAGCACTTATTCTGTTTTGAGTTCCCTCTTTCTGGATTTTCTCACCATATGATAACGTTTTATTCACAACAAGATCACGCGATGGGCCATCCCCACGAAGAACCGATGCAGGCCAGCCCAAAGGTTATGACGAAGGATGTCGGTTGAGCACCCTTTTCAGCCCGCCTCCATATCAGGCGGGCTGCGGATAGAGGACCTATGGACACCAACCAGCAGACTTATAAGGAGGGAAAAATTATGATAGATACTTTACTCTGCATGGATGACGTACAATTGTCGAGGGAACTGCTGAAAAACGCAGAAAATACCAATGGTAAACTGAGCCATTCGGACATGGTCTTCGGGCTCAGAAATCTGCTCAAAATGAAGTATTATCCGGTTGCCGTGAAATTCTTTTTTAAAGAAGAAGAATTAGCGGATTTCAAGTCCAGTCCTGATTACAGGGTGGCTGTGCATCCCTATACCTTCTGTCACTATGTAGCGGCCTCCAGACAACGGGGTGACATACTCCTGGGAACGATAGATAAATTGGGATGTTCAAACGCCAAGTATGTGTTCGGGTGGAAGGAACTGGACGATGCGGAAATCAAGAGCCACCTCAAATACACCAAGAGCTGGGAACAGGCCGAGAAATTTGTGAAGACCAAAAAGCGCTTGCCCCCGGGCCTTTTAGCCTTTGCCACGGCCCCCCTTCACCGATCACCCTTTGTACCCGACCTGATTCACGGGATGTGTGACTCCCTGCAATCATACCACCTGGCAAACGATTGGTGCGCGGCACACGATACCCACCCCTTTGAAATGACTATGACCATGAACTCATCCATATGCCACGGATGCGCGCAGTGCTATGTCACCCATACGCCCAATGTCACCCAGATGTGCAGCAGCAGCAAGACTGCAGGGAAAACTGAACAGGGCGAGATCAACTGGATATGGCCCTATGATCAGCTTGAACCCACCTTCCACTGGACCCTGGAACGTACTATACGCGACGGGGGTGTATCCTTCCCCCGCACCGGTGAAACCTACCCGGGCTTTGACATCTGTAAACTCTGCAGCTTTCTGGTCTTCAAGAAGCCCAAAGAGGCAGATGAATAAAATAACAGTTTCATTCGTTTCAATGGGCACCTATTGTGACGGCACGAACTGCTCGAGATGAGCAAGTTTAAGAAATGGTGACTCTTTGGGCTCTCAAAAATTACCTTATCACGGAGGGGCCATGGGAATCTCTCTTCAAAAACGAAACATCGGTGCCCGGATGTCCGCATAGAAACCAGGCTTCAGGCGGACGGAGCATCACCCGGGGAAACCCATGAAAATCAAGGCCTGACAGCTACTGACATGGATCCGCCGTCCGCCTAGGCTGCCCCGGCCGTCTTAGTCTTTTCCCAATCCTGTGCCATCTTTTGAGGCATGATCGGGCAGAGGCGCCTTTATCATAAAGTTTTCTGATTGACTTTATTTCGGACCCCGGTTATTTCGGTCATTGTGTCTACACAAAATGATTAAATTTTCGTAACATTTTAGCCCTTTGAAAAATTCGAAAGGAAATCATGCACCCTTTCTTACGTTCCGAAGCTCCCGGACTGGTCACTTCAGAAAGGGAGCATGATTTCCACACAGTTATTGGAAAGGGCTAAATTCATACAAATTTTCTATATGAACAGTGACCGGAATGTTTGACCGGACGGAAAAACAGACAGATCCGCGGATGCACACAGCCGAGCATATACTAAATCAGACCATGGTTCGGATGTTTCAATGCGGACGCGCTTTCAGCGCCCATATTGAAAAAAAGAAGTCCAAATGCGATTACCACTTCGACCGCTCGCTCACGGAACAAGAGATATCTCAGATACAGGATCGCGTCAATGAAGTGATTCATGCGGATATGCCCATTGGGGAAACCTTTGTAAACAGGGAAGAGGCCCAAGGCCGATTTGACCTGGGGCGCCTGCCCGAAGGGGCGGACGACACGATCCGCATCGTCACGATAGGGGATTATGACGCCTGTCCATGTATCGGGGCGCACGTAGAGTCAAGCGGACAAATCGGCTCCTTTCGCATCACAACGACAAATTATGAGAAGGGCGTATTGAGAATTCGTTTTAAACTGTCCGATCAGAAATCCGACTGAGGCGAATTCCCACGTGGTCCGGTACGGTCGGAAATAGTCGTCAAGGGTTCTTTACCACGTCATGCTTGAATCCTCCTGCCGTGGATATTCAACCCGTCCCAAGTGGGAACGGGGCGAGCGTTCGAGGACGATAATCCGCCCCTTTACAATCCCACCGTCTCATCCTGAGGCCAAGCGATGAAAGACATCCAATAGGCGAGACCTGGCTGGTCATTCCAGAAATTTGCCTCCCCCTTGAACTCTTTCAAACAATGCACTACTATGATATGAAAATGAATCATGAAACGGCGAACACAGGGCGTTCCCGTTTTGCAGTCAAGGGACCCTATTCAATGCAATCCGCTTCCTCAGAAGTCATACGCATACACAATGAGGGCAAAAATGGTCGACACAGATAAGCGTAAGCACGAACGCAGAAATTCCTTCAATCTCATCAATTATGTCCTTCTGGACGAACAGGGAAACCGAATCAGGCGAGGCATGGGAAGGTCCCGCAACCTCAGCGAAACGGGGCTTCAGATTGAAACCCATAATCCCCTCCACCAGGGGCAACTTCTCCTCATCACGGTTGGTCTCGAGGAAGACCTGGTGGAGTTGAAGGGCAAGGTGATCTATTCGATGCCGTCGGAAGAGAAAGGATATTCGGCCGGGATCGAATTTCTCGAAATTGATGAGGCAGGCAAAAATATCCTGAGGCCCTTCATAGTGGCCATTGAAACCGGATCAAATGCCTGAAGATAAATTTCCGTGGGCAAAACTATCTGACTTTGCTGCCCGGGACCGTTTTCGCATCCGTTGCCAGGAGGTGCACCCCGGTCTCGTCCTCGGCCGCCAGGACCATACCCCTTGATTCCAGACCCATCAGCTTGACCGGTTCCAGGTTCGCCACAACGATGACCTGCTTTCCCACAAGATCTTCTTCAGTATACCGCCCGGCAATGCCTGCGACGATCGATCTCTCCTCCCCTATGTCCACGATAAGTTTCATCAATTTCTTGGATTTAGGAATGGTTTCAACGGCCTTGACGGTTCCGACCCGCAAATCGACCTTCTGGAATTCCTGGAAAGTCACCAACGGCAATTCCTCAGGGACCCCTTTTTTCCTGAGAGGCTCCGGGGCCGCCTTCTTCTCTGTA
This sequence comes from Desulfatiglandales bacterium, assembly GCA_049366815.1. GTDB lineage: Bacteria > Desulfobacterota > DSM-4660 > Desulfatiglandales > HGW-15 > CAYNYM01. The sequence goes on from JBMNCO010000101.1 coordinate 3,323, forward strand.
TCGATCCGCGGGAAGAGGTGGGGGGCCTGGGACACCGCCCCTTCAAAGTCCCTTGACGCCCAATCCGCGACACCCTGAAGCATGAGAGCCTTGCCTCTCCTTGAAAGGCCCAGAAGGCCCTGAATCTTTTCTGCGGTGTCGGGCATGACGGGCCAAAGGAGGACAGAAATAATCTTGAGGGATTTCATAACATTCCAAAGGACCGTGGACAGCCGCGTCCTGTCGGATTTTGCGAGCACCCAGGGTTCCGTGGTCACGATATACTTATTGACCTTCCCGATGAATTCCCACAGGGAAATAAGGGCCTTATGAAATGCAAGATCATTCATGCTCTGGCAGTAGGCATGAACCATTTCCCGGGCATCTTTCTGCAGTTTTATATCATCTGCCCCGGCCTGTCCGGGCTCCGGCGCCTCCCCCTTGAAATACTTGTGAACCATGGAAAGGCTTCGGCTCACCAGGTTTCCCAGATCATTAGCCAGATCCGCGTTGATCCGCGCCACCAGGGCCTCCTCGCTGAATTCTGAATCCAGGCCGAAGACCATATCGCGCATGAGGAAGTACCTGAAGGCGTCCAGTCCGTAGACATCCGCCAATTCCAGGGGCTTGACTACATTTCCCAGGCTTTTGGACATCTTGCCTTCATTCACATTCCAGTATCCATGAACATTGAGATGCCGGTAGGGCTCGACGCCTGCGGCTTTGAGCATGCAGGGCCAGTAAATGCCATGAGGCTTAAGGATATCCTTTGCGACCAGATGTTGAGCGACAGGCCAGTGATTCTTAAAGAGTTCGCCGTCCGGATACCCGAGGGCCGAGATATAGTTGATCAGGGCATCGAACCAGACATAGGTCACATAGTTTTCGTCAAAGGGAAGCGTAATTCCCCAGTTCAGCCTCGATTTGGGTCGGGATATGCAGAGATCCTCCAAGGGTTCTTTCAAAAAGGAGAGGACTTCGTTTTTGTACCTTTCCGGCCTTATAAAATCGGGATTCTTTTTGATATGATCGATGAGCCAGTCCTGGTAATTGCTCATGCGAAAGAAGTAGTTGGACTCCTTGATGACCGTCGGCTCTATTTGGTGGTCAGGACACTTGCCGCCCACCAGTTCACGCTCCATGTAGAATCGCTCGCACCCGTAACAATAGAGCCCCTCGTACTCACTGAAATAGATATCCCCTTTCTCCTGCACCCTTGAGAGGATCATCCTCACAACCTCCTTGTGTGCCGGATCCGTCGTGCGGATAAAATCATTATTCGTGATGTTCAGCTTCGGCCACAGGGTTCTGAAAAGGGTGCTGATCTCGTCGACATATTCCTGTGGGGTCTTTCCTGCCGCTTCCGCCGCCTTGACGATCTTGTCGCCATGTTCATCCGTTCCAGTAAGAAAAAAGGGCTCCGCTCCGGCCAGACTGTGATACCTGGACAGGACATCAGCCACAATAGTCGTATAAGCGTGTCCAAGATGAGGTGGTGCATTCACATAATATATGGGGGTTGTAACATAGTATCTCTCAGTCAAAGCGCTCTATGGTTACTCCTTTTCTCGTCTCTTTTGTTTTTTAATTCCGCTGATGACTTGTTATTGAAATAATCGGTAAAGGACAAGTCCACTTCTTCCCCGGAATCGAGCAGGACGGTCATATTTTCCTGCAACACATTCTGACGGATCACCTTTCCCTCACCCTGGGGAATCGTCATCCTTTTGCCGACCTTGGGAACATTCTTTTTTGCCTTCTCGTAAAACGCATACTCGTAGGCGAGGCAGCACATGAGCCTGCCGCACATGCCTGATATCTTCGAAGGATTAAGGGAAAGGTTCTGTTCCTTTGCCATCCTGATGGACACCGGATCAAAACCCTTTAAGAAAGAACTGCAGCACAATGCGCGCCCGCAACTTCCGAGTCCCCCCACCATCTTGGCCTGGTACCGGACCCCGATCTGCCTCATCTCAATCCTGGTATGAAATCTCTGAACCAGATCCTTGACCAGTTCACGGAAATCAACCCTGCCGTCCGCCGTGAAATAAACCATGACTTTGCTGCCGTCAAAGAGCCGATCCACCGACACAAGGCTCATGGGCAGAGACCTGACTTTGATTCTCTCATAGCAAAAGGAATAAACATCCTCTTCAAGCCGGCAGTTTTTTTCATACCGCTCTCTGTCCTCACCGGTGGCCGGACGCAGGATCTGTTTAGCCGGCCACTCCGGCCAGGTCTCCAGGCCGTTCACGGATTCGGAACAAACGACTCCCATGGAGGGGCCGAGTTCCGTTTCCACGAGGACCATGTCTCCTCTTTGCAGGGCATAGTCCCCTGCGTCAAAGGTGTAAACCCTTCCGTATTTTATTATTTGTATATCAATGATTTTGTTCATTGGTTATTTCAATGACGTTCCCGCCAGAGGCCTCCCTTCTATCCCGCGAGTCTATTCAAGGCCAAAAGGGTGTTTTCCATCAAGAGATCCGGATTGCGGCCTCGCGCTGATTCCTTTTGTGCCCGATTCAAGAGCAGGATACATTGAACTAAGGAATGCATATTATAGTCTTCAGATACTTTTTTCAACTTATCCGAGAAATCGACGTTGATCAACAGGTCTTCCCCACAGCCGGTCTTCAAGAACAAGAGATCCCTATAGCACGTTCCCCAGATTTCCAAGGGACTCGTAAGCCCCGCCGGGCCCCTCCCCCCCGAGGAATCTGATTCTCTTTTATTGTCTTTCTTTGTGATCATCAAGGCCATTTCCAGGAGTTCTGAGGCGGAAAGGGTCGCCAAACGTTGAAATTGTGACACATAGTAGCCCCTTTCCTCCATAAATTCATCATCATTCAAATCGAGGGCCCTTGCCAGGCTTCCCTGGGAGATCCGGGCCAAAACCGAGGCCCGCAAAGGGTCCACATCCATATGATCCTGCAGCCACTTTTCAATGAGGGGGGCTGGAATAGGCCTGAAAAGAACCTTTTGACAACGAGATACGATGGTCGGCAGGAGATCCCGCGGCTCTTTCACGTCCAGGATCAAGATGTTTCCCTCCGGGGGCTCCTCAAGCGTCTTTAAGAAAGAATTGGCCGCTTCTTCGGTCATCAATTCGGCCTGTCGAACAATACTGACACGATATCTGCCAGCTACGGGCTTGAAAGAGAAGGCGCGATTCAGTTCCCGGATCTGTTCAATCTTGATGGACCGACCATCGGGATTTATCACGGTCAAATCGGGGAAATTGCCGTTCAGGATCTGGCGGCAAAGCCGGCAACGGTCACAGGCCTCACCCTCCACAGGTGCGTCGCAGTTCACGGCCTGAGCAAGGGCCAAGGCCGTGGTGGTTTTTCCCACACCATGAATCCCTACAAAAAGATAGGCGTGGGGCATCCTTTCCCGGGCCATGGCCTTTTTCAAGACCTGAATCGCCTTCTCCTGGCCTATGATCTGGGAGAAAGGCACGACATGGATGGATTCTGTCAATTTGATATCCTGATCAAAATTTATGGAAGGCGGCCCATAGGAGATTCTCCGGGGAGCAGGCGTAGGACGTGCTCTATGATCCTCTCTTCCACCTCGTCTTCAGATAAGACGCCGTCAACAACAACAAACCTATCCGCATCTCTTCGAGCAAACTCAAGATAGGCCTCACGGACCTTTCTGTGGAATGTCAATCTTTCCCGCTCAAACCTGTCCTGCCCTTTTTCAGAATCTTTTTGGTTCCGCTTCAGAGCGCGATCAAGACCGACTTCGACGGGGCAGTCGAGGAGAAAAGTTCTGTCAGGCCTGATCCCTGATGTAACCCTTTCATTCAAGGATTCGACAAACGGTCTGTCCAAATCCCGCGCCACCCCCTGGTAGGCCATGGTTGCATCAAAAAAGCGGTCGCACAGTACCCATTTCCCCTGCTCCAGGGCAGGTCTGATAATCTCTTCCACGTGTTGAGCCCTGTCGGCCTCATAGAGCATGAGTTCGGCCATCGGAGAAAGGCCCGTGTTGCCCGCGTCCAGGAGGATTCGTCTGATCTGCACGCCTACAAGCGTCCCCCCAGGCTCCAGTGTAGTGATATGGGGAACCCCACTACGGGTCAACACCCCGGAAAGACGCTTGATTTGTGTGGTCTTCCCACACCCCTCTATACCTTCGAAAGTGATAAACAATATCTTCTCCTGTGACAAGACACCTCGAAATACCCCGGAAAACTCACCGGAAAACTGCCAGGACGACGGCTGAGTATAGAAAAAAGGCCGGGGAATATCAAGCCGTCATATTCCTTCGAAAGAAATCATCCGAAAAGATACCAGAGGCCGTGTTTATTATATTGACAAACTCTGAAAAATGCATATTTGTACCAGTGCTTATCGCGACCAAAATGGACGCATAAGAGGGCTTTTTGACGGTTCACCGATCCTGCCGTTCATAATTCGTAACGCTTTAGCCCCTTGAAAAATTCGAAAGGAAATCATGCTCCCTTTCTTACGTTCCGAAGCCCCCGGGCTGGTCTTTTCAATGTCCAAAAAAATGAGCCGCCCAAAAGATGGGGGCAAAAGGACCGCGGCGAAGTGAATCCTGGATCCCCCCTGCGATACCGAACATAGAAGGTCTGCAATAATGAGTAAATCAAAAAAATGGGAGAACGACTTTCGAAGCACCTTTTTTGAAAGTCTGACGATCAAAAAAAAAGAGCTTCAAGAGATCTTGGATCGCCTCAAAGGCAGCCAAAAGGATTACGACGCTCAGTTGCATGCCGGTGATTTTACCGATGAAGTCGACGACGCCCAACGCGAAATATCGGCTCACCAGCTCTACAGCCTCCTGGAGAGGAAAAACAAGGAACTCAAAAATGTTGAACGGCTGATCGAAAGAATCTCCAAAGAGCAGGACTTCGGTCTCTGCGAGGAATGCGGCAAAAGGATCCCGAGGGAACGCCTGATGATTATCCCCGAGGCTACCCTCTGTATAGGCTGCCAAAGGGAATGGGAAAGGCTGGAGCACGCCCTGAACTACAACTCAAGCGGCTTCAGGACAAAACGGGCGGCGGAGTGGGAGAGAACCGCGGATTCGGACAATGATGAAGACGCCTATTACACGGAAGACGGCATCGGCGACCTTTCTATTGCAGAGGAAGACGATGATCCGGGCCCGGAAGAAAGTCCCGACGATGTTCATTGAGACCTCCAGCTCTTCTGAGTGAGGCCTCACATCAATGACCTTTTACTCCTGATCCCTGTGATGCTGGATCAGAGTGCCCGCTCGGTAGGACCCCTTTCGCAGAAAAGACTGCAGTCCTTTACTGAAGGGAATTTCCACCCGCACTTCGACACTCAGGACCCGGCCCACGGGAGCGGACCGTACCACGTATCCTTCTCTTTCGTCTTACAGCCTGATTCAGGATTTCCCGACATGCTCTTGGTTGAGGGAGGCCATTATCCCCTTGAAATAGGGGAGATGGGGCCGCAGGTATTTGAAGAAGATTCGACCAAGGACGTAGAGGGGGATAAAAACAAAGGGATATCCCACAGGCCTTGGCAAAATCGCTGACAGGGGGAAGGCAAGGGGCAGTTCGAGGCCGGCAAAACGGATCTGCATCCAGCCCAGGGCAAAGGGGATGGGCCACAGGATGCCGGCTGAATAGGCAACCATGGTAAAAAATCGCTTGCCCCAGGCATCGGTAGCCTCCTTGTTCAGGGCCTTGTATCCGGCCTTGTCACCCGCTTCATAGGCCTTGAAGGAAAGTCTCTCCTTCTCGTCAATCTCCCTGTTCAAGACCTCCAGCTGTTTTCTGTTGACCTTGAGGGCCAGGGAAACGGTCACCTCGCCGATAACGACACATACCAGGCCCAGGACGAATGTCCCGATAAAAAAATCGATGATGGTGATCCCTGTCAGCCTAAAAAAGAAGATGAGGAAGCGGTCGGTGAGGACGAAAAGCGTATCGAAAAATTCCCTCATAGATGCTCCGATACCCTTGCCCCTTCTACCGTAACAGTTTCAGCGGGGGACGGAAAGACGACTTCCCGTCCCCCGCTGCCGCTTGATCCTATAATACTCTAAAGGATATTGATTCCGAAGAATCCCCGCATCGTGTATCGCAGCCCGATGAAAAGGGCCAGGACGATAAAGATAATCTTCAGGACCTTGGCGGGAATATACTTACCTGTCCTTGGACCGATCATGGACCCGATGAAGATCCCGACCAGTTCCGCGCCGATCAAGGGCCAGTATACCTTGACCCCCGCTAAGACCATGAAATTGAAGATGGCGAAGATCATCCCTATCAAAACCGACAGGGCCGAGGTCCCGGCCACGACAAACATGGGAAGCCCCACCACGCTGGTCAGGAAGGGGACATAAAGAAAACCGCCGCCTACACCGATAAAGGAGGCGACGGCTGAGATCACAAAACCGCCCACAAGGGCCCAGATGGGGCTGAAGGAAAATTTCTGACCGAAAAAGGAGATCTCGGTCTTGACAAGGCTCCACTTCAGGGTCTTGACGCCTTGATCCCGGATGTCCTTCTTTTCCTTTGCGGCGGCCTCGAAGGCCTTGGCTGCGTCCTGTGCCGCCTTTTTGGAGGCCTGGCCTTTGGGCGTCAGCTCATAGAGCATGAAGCCCCCGATCAAGAAAACCACCAAACCAAAATACCCCTGGTACTGCGAAAACTTTATTTTGCCGGCCGTGGTGAAGACAACGAGCAGCGTAGCCAGCAGGGCGCCTAACCCGAGAAAGAGCCCGAGAGATGTGACCAGCCTCTTCTGCCTCCCATAGTTGACGCTCGAAATCAAGGCTGAAAGGCCCACCAGCCAAGAATTGGACACCCTTATGCTGTCTGTGATGAATTTATTCAGATCCGGTGATGTATCCTTGAAGGTTTTGGCATAGGCGCCCAGACCGTAGATCGTGATGTGGCCCACACCAGCCATGATGCCGCCGAAGGCCCCGACCGTGGAAAAAATCCATCCGACCCAGATCGCCCAAAGGAACCCTATCCAGAGATTGAGATCAGGCCCTCCCGGAATCCCCAGAAATCCTTTAGGGGAATCCGGATTGATCTGACCCTTCCCGGTCCCTTGAGGGGCCTTTTCAATCATCTCCGCCAGGGTATCAGCAGCGACTGCGGTCGATGTGAATAAAGGAGACATCAGAATCCCGAACATCACAGCCATACAGATAGCCCATTTCCATCTTCCTCTCATTATTCACCTCCCTAAGAAAATAGTTAACAGCAGAAATTGAACCGCCCTTGACTTAAGCCGAAACATCTTGTTCAAGAGATACATACAGGCTTGACCTTCCTTCGCAAAAGGCATATTCTGATTTCCGAGGAGGTGCATAGGACCTATCCCCTTATTTTTATTTACCACCATACATAACGACAAGTCAACTCTCACGCCACAGATCACGATGAATTTTTTTCTAATCGGGCAAGGCTGAGAGATGATAATTTTCAGTCCGCTGTAACCAGTCAAACACCAAGCGAACGTCACGGGTAAGTTGTCTCATTTTATGCAACGCTGCATATCCCTTTGCATTTGATCATGCCTTTATTCAAATGGTGGATATGAGGTTGAGGACGGATGGGGACAATAACATCCCAACTTCTTGCCAAAAGATGTATTCTTTTTTTATAGTATAAAGATATCTTTTATCCATTGCAATCACAGATCCCGTCTTTGCTGTAACCTGAGTTTGGAAGCTGTAAACACACAGCCGAAGTGAAATTTTTGGTCCTTACTAAACTCAATTTAATCTAATATGGAGGGCACGCCATGGATTCAGAATTAATGAAAACCAGAGCAAAACGGTACCAGTTTCTATCGACGCTCTATCGCGATGAGATACCGATAGACCTGATAAGCGCCATGCAACGGCCTGAATTTCAGGAGGGTCTCAACGAGGCCGTGACCGGTTGCGGATTTATCGATCTCATGAGCGGTGCCAAACGCATGACCGAATTTCTTCAAAGCGGCCCGCCTCAAGAGCTTTACCAGCAGTTGCGCTTTGATTATGCAGACTTGTTTTTAAACGCCGGTCCAAACCCCGTGTTTCCCTATGAGTCCGCCATAAGGAGCGGAGAACCGGTGGTCATGCAGGAATCGGTATTTGACCTGAGGAAATACTTCCGAAAGGCAGGGGTCCACAAGAATCCCGACTACAAGGATCTCGAAGAGCACATCGCCGTGCAGATGGAACTCTTGCGCTATCTTCTGGATCGGCGCAATGACGAACTCTATCTGGACTTTTTCAAAAACAGATACTGCAAATGGGTCCCTGCCTTTTGTGATCAACTGATGGCCTCCGCGCCTGCTGAGAACAGTTTTTACCAGGGTCTCGCCGCCTTTACCCGGGGCGCCCTCATGTGCGAAAGCCTCAGGATCGAAGGTTTCACCAAAGGGGAGGAAACCACCAAAAAGATGTTGCCCGCCGTTGATTCGCTGGGCCTTGACCCCGGGTACATTACCCTGGCAGAGGGTGCTGCCGACCCCGAACCTGACAAGACTGTGGCAACCCACTGTTATACCTGCGGGGCACTCTGCGGGATGACGGCCAAGTTCAAGGACGGGGTGCTCGTCGCCACCAGCGGGCTGCAGGATGATCCCAAAGGCGGCGGCCGGTTGTGTCCCAAAGGGGCCGTCGCTCCCAAACACCTCTACTCGGCCTACAGGCTCAAGAGTCCGCTCATCAAAGAAAATGGAAGGTTTCGAAAGGCAAGCTGGGACGAGGCCCTGGATCGCGTGGTTGAGGCCCTGAACACGATTGATCACGGCAAGTTCGGCTATATGAGAGGAAACGACTGGGCCAACAATATTCACGAGGCCCTCTTCGACCATCTGGGCTGTCCCAAGACCACCCACCGTCCCATGTGCGACAACGCAAACCGCATGGCCAATGAAAAGAACCTGAACGACAAGCGGCCCTGGATCAACTATCAGGAATCAGATTACATCCTTCACTTCGGGATGAACGAACTCGCCACCTCCTACAGCCAGAGGAAAACCGCAGAGCTCCGAGCCGCAGTCAAGCGAGGGGCCAAGCTCGTGGTCTTCGACCCCCGCCGCTCTGAGACGGCGGCACTGGCCACGGAATGGGTGCCTGTCAAACCTTCCACGGACGGCGCCGTGGCCATGGCCATGGCCTATGTCATCATATCCCAGGACCTCTATGACAAGGACTTTGTAGAGAACTGGACCTACGGGTTCGAGGAATTCAAAAACCGTGTCCTGGGTCAAGAAGACGGGCAGGTGAGGGACACTGAATGGGCAAGCCGGATCAGCGGTGTCCCTGCTGAGACCATTGAACGTATTGCCCTGGAGTTCGCCGCCTCAAAAAACAAGGGCTGCATCTCATGGACCGGCCTGGCCCAGACCCATAACGGCATGTACGGAACGGCCGCCATCCAGGCCCTGAACGCCCTCTGCGGCACCTTTGACGCGCCGGGCGGTCCCAGCCTTCCTTTCAAGCGGAAACTGAAATCCCCCTGGGGACAAGGCCAGGAAAAGCCGCCTGCAGGAAAAGCCCCCAAACTCAACGCCTTCGGCATCTGGTCAGGCTGGGCCCCGGCCTATCTCCTGGCGGACGTAGAGGCCGGAAAATTGAAGGCCATGATCAATTACTATGGCGATCCGGTCTTGTCCTGGGGCAACCAGGAAGCCATCACCAGGGCCATTGAAAAGATGGACTTCGTGGCCACCATCGACGCCTTTATGTGCAATACCGCCGTGATCAGCGACGTGGTCCTCCCGGATGCCACCTGGATGGAACAGAGCCAGATCAAGGCGGACTGGATGTACGAGGCCTTCATCGCCTATTATGCGCAACTCGTTCCCCCCATGTACGACACGAAAACCATGTTCCAGATCACGGTGGAGCTTGCTGAAAGGCTCGGGCTCGGAGACTACTTCCCCTGGAAGAGCACCGAGGAAGCCGAACGCAACCAACTGGCCGGCACCCCCTGGTCTTATGAAGAACTCAAGGCAAAGGGCTTCATTCTCACAGATCCCGCGGAGTATCACAAATACAGGAAATGGGGGTCTTTCAATGTCCCTGAGGGTTATGGATCTTCGGGTAAGACCTCCACAGGAAAATACAATTTCCTCAATACCGTCGCCCAAGAAAAGGGAATCGATCCCCTGCCCGACTACAAGGAACCGGAAGGCGATCTTTTACCCGACAAGGATTACCCCTTCATTTTTGGAAACTTCCGTTTCTTCCTCCACGAGCACTCCTCCACATTCAACAACATACAGCTTATGAAGTCCCACGGGTCCAATCCTCTCTGGATCAACACGCTGGACGCCCGGAGACTGGGGATTGGTGAAGGGGACAGGGTGCGGCTCGAGTCCCCCTGGGGTGAGGTGGAGATGAAGGCCCATCCCACTTGGGATATCATGAGCGGAGTGCTGGCATCCGGTGGAGGGTTCGGACATATCCGGGGACTGGAAGGAGATCCCAAATATCCCCAGTTCAGGGGCACCAACGCCCCGGGGATCATGAAACCCAATTGTGCGGAGAACGTGGGGGGAACGCCCCTGCTCAAGTACATAAAGACACGGGTGGAAAAGGTCTGATCAAGGGTGTCCTAACCGGGAACAAGAGGGGCATTGTCTCAGGAAAAATCCTTTTGTGACACTGATGCAAAGAGGCCGGATCAGATAAAGATCCGGCCTCTTTCTTTGGTTCAAAAGAATCAAAGGCCATTGACAGTGCAAGGTCAAAAACAGATAATTCCACCACTTCCCATTTTTACAATCCAAGGAGGACCCATGCGCGACCTTCCAACCATCGGCATCACAATGGGCGACCCTTCCGGCATCGGCCCGGAAATCATCCGGAAGGCCTTGACCGACAGAGACATCCACGAGATCTGCCGCCCTGTGGTTTTTGGGGATGCGGGCGCAATACTGGAGGCCCCGGGAGGTCATTCCGACCTTGTGATCCGTGAGATCACCTCTCCCCAAGAGGCCGAAGGCAGCCCCGGGCATATCGACATCCTGCCCCTCTCGGAGCTCAATGCGAAGGACAGGGCCCCGGGCAAGCCATCTTCGGCGGGGGGGAAGGCCATGGTGAGTTTCATCCTTCAGGCCGTGGCAAGTGCCCTTAAGGGAGATATCGCAGGGATGGTCACCGGCCCCATCAGCAAGGTCCTGATGCAGGAGGCGGGCTACGCCTTTGAGGGGCATACGCAACTGATCGCACAACTCACGCACGCCGAGGAATATGTGATGATGCTGGCAGGAGACAGGCTCAGGGTCTGCCTCGCGACTATTCACTGCGCCCTCAAGGATGTCCCGAACCTCCTGGAACTGAACGGTGTGTACAGGACCATCGCCGTGACAGCCCGGGCCCTCAGGGTGGATTTCGGAATCCCGTCCCCCCGTCTTGCCGTCGCGGCCCTCAATCCCCATGCGGGGGAGGCCGGGCTCTTCGGCCGGGAGGAGGAGGACATCATCATACCGGCCGTCACACGGGCCCGAAACGAGGGATTTGAGGTCGAGGGGCCCTTCCCGGCGGATACCCTCTTTTTCAAGGCGGCCTCCGGAGGATTCGACGCCGTCATCGCCATGTATCACGACCAGGGGCTGATCCCTCTGAAGCTCCTCCACTTCTCCGATGCCGTGAACGTCACCCTTGGGCTCCCCATCGTGAGGACCTCCGTGGACCACGGCACGGCCTATGACATTGCGGGCAAGGGCAAGGCCGATCCATCGAGCCTCAAGGCCGCCGTGCGGATGGCCGTCCGGATGGCCGAAAATCGACGGAAATCCATTTGAATCATGACCGCTGACAGCATCAAGATAAGGGGGGCAAGGCAGCACAACCTCAAAAACATCTCACTGGACATCCCCAGAAACAAGCTGGTGGTCATCACCGGGCTTTCCGGTTCCGGGAAGTCGTCCCTGGCCTTTGACACCATCTATGCCGAAGGTCAGAGGCGGTATGTAGAATCCCTTTCGGCCTATGCCCGCCAATTCCTTGAACAGATGGACAAGCCCGATGTGGACTCCATCGAAGGGCTCTCCCCGGCCATTTCCATCGAGCAAAGGTCCACCAGCCGCAATCCCCGTTCCACTGTGGGGACCGTGACGGAAATCTATGACTATCTCAGGCTCTTGTTCGCCAGGGTCGGCCGCCCCCACTGCCCGCAGTGCGGACTGGAGATTTCGTCTCAGACCACACAGCAGATCGTGGATCAGATCACCGGAATGAAGGAAGGCACGAGGGTGCAGATCCTCGCCCCGCTGGTGGAGGGGAAAAAAGGGGAATACCTCCAACTGTTCCGACGGCTCCGAAAAGATGGTTTCACCCGCATCAAGGTGGACAACGAGATACGTCTCCTGGACGAGGAGATCTGTCTCGACAAGAACAGGAAGCACACCATCAGCGTGGTCGTCGATCGACTGGTGATCAAGGAAGGCATCAGGCGTCGTCTCACGGATTCCATGGAACTCACCCTGGATCTCTCGGACGGAAAGGCCATGGTGGACATTCCGGGCGAAGGTGAGATCCTCTTCAGCCGGAAGGCGGCCTGCACAAGGTGCGGCATCAGTATCCCGGAACTGACGCCCCAGATGTTCTCCTTTAATAACCCCCACGGGGCCTGCCCCGAGTGCAGTGGTCTCGGCACCAAACGATACTTCGATCCAGATCTGATCGTCCCGGACCCCTCTATTCCTCTGAAGGAAGGGGCACTGGCGCCCTGGGGAAAACGGATCTCGGGGTACTACTATCAGATGCTCCTGGCCGTATGCCGCCACTACCATGTGGATGCCTACACGCCTTTCGAGGATCTGCCCCAAAAAATTCAGGATATCTTTATTTACGGGTCCGGCGAAGAGGAAATCACCTTCAACCTGGAAGGCGGCACCCACAAGCACGTCTTCAAGCGCCCCTTTGAAGGGGTTATTCCCAACCTGGAAAGACGCTATCGGGAAACGGAATCCTATCAGGTCCGGGAAGACATGGACAAATACCTGAGTATGCGCCCCTGCCCCGCCTGCAACGGCGCAAGGCTGCAACCCGTCAGCCTGGCAGTGAAGGTCGGCAACCGGCCCATTCATGAAATCACCGCCCTTTCCGTTGAAAAGGCCCATGAATTCTTTCAGGATCTGGCTCTCAGCCCCAGGGAGACCCATATCGGAGACAGGCTCCTGAAGGAGATCAGGAATCGCCTCGGCTTTCTCAAGAGCGTAGGTCTCGACTATCTCTCCATTGACCGACCCTCCGGGACCCTTTCCGGCGGCGAAGACCAGCGGATCAGACTGGCCACTCAGATCAGCTCAGGCCTGGCCGGCGTGCTCTATGTCCTGGACGAACCCAGCATCGGTCTGCACCAGAGGGACAATCTCCTCCTTCTGGACAATTTGAGACGATTGAGGGACCTGGGCAATACGGTCCTCGTGGTGGAGCACGACGCGGAGACCATCCTGTCCTCGGATCATGTCATTGATATGGGGCCCGGTGCGGGTCTAAAGGGAGGACAGGTCGTCTTCGAGGGGCCTCCTGAAAGGCTGATGAAGAGCGCGGACTCCCTCACGGGCCGATACCTCTCGGGTGCCCGGCGGATCCCCATTCCCGCCTCCAGACGTTGCGGCAACGGGAAAAGGCTCATCATTCACGGCGCCAGACAAAACAACCTCAAGGATATCACCGTCGAGATTCCCCTCGGAACCCTCACCTGCGTCACGGGGGTCTCGGGTTCGGGAAAGAGCAGCCTCATCAATGAAATCCTTTATCCGGCCCTGATTCAGAAGCTATACCGATCCAAGGCCAGAGTAGGGCATGTCAGATCCATCGAGGGCATCCGCCATATGGATAAGGTCATCAGCATCGATCAAAGCCCTATCGGACGAACCCCACGGTCCAATCCCGCGACCTACACAGGGGTCTTCACACACATCCGCGAGCTCTTTGCCATGCTCCCCGAAGCCAAGATGCGGGGGTACAAACCCGGCAGGTTCAGCTTCAATGTCCAGGGGGGACGGTGCGAGGCATGCAACGGGGACGGCATTATCAGGATCGAGATGCATTTCCTTCCGGATGTCTACGTGACCTGTGAGGCCTGCCGGGGCCTCCGTTTCAACCGGGACACCCTGGAGATCAGGTACAGGGGCCATCATATTGCAAATATACTGGATATGACCATCAACCAGGCCTACGCCTTTTTTGAAAATGTGCCCAATGTTCGAAACAAACTGAAAACCCTCATGGAAGTGGGTCTCGGCTATATCAGACTGGGGCAGTCCGCCACGACCCTCTCGGGAGGAGAGGCCCAGAGGTTGAAACTCTCCAAGGAGCTGAGCAGAAGGAATACAGGCAAGACCCTCTATCTTCTCGACGAACCCACCACGGGCCTCCATTTTGCGGATATCCAGAAGCTTCTTGAAGTCCTGAACCACCTGGTGGCGATGAACAACACCGTTGTGGTCATCGAGCACAACCTCGATGTGATCAAAACAGCGGACTACCTCATTGATCTCGGCCCCGAGGGGGGTGACCGTGGGGGGTATCTGGTGGGCGAAGGGAGCCCCGAGGCACTGGCCTGCGTCGAGGCCTCTTATACAGGGCGCTTTCTCAAGGAGATCCTGGCCGCAGGACAGGACCGTTAAGAAGGGGAGCAACAAAAAAGGGCCTCCCGATGGGAGACCCTTTTGTATGATTTTTCTGCTAGCCGCTGATGCCCTTCATGACCGTCTCAAACATTCCGCCCAGATCGGGGATCTTTCCCACGAGCATAAAACAGATAACCAGGGCATAAATACAGAGCGACTCGATAAGCGCCAGACCGATAATCATGGTTGTCATGATCTTGCCGCTGGCCTCGGGATTCCTGGCCGTACCCTGCAGTGCCCCGTTAATGGCATTTCCCATACCAAGACCGGTACCCAGAGCGGCGACGCCGATGCCGAAGCCGCAGGCAATCGCAACGCCGAAAAAGGTCCACAGGAACCCTGACGGAATCCCGGCTTCGTCCGCCCCCAAGGCGGTGGACGCCACGCTCAGGACCAACAAGGCCGCAACAACTCCAATTACTCCTTTTTTCGCCATACTAACCTCCTCTTGTAATTTAATGCCTTCTTCCAAAAAGCATTGAATAAAAACATCCAGGTGCACGTTCGCGTGTTATTTTTCGGTGCGGGAGTACACCCTGACCTCCCGGAGCGTTCAGTCTCCCTGCGATCATCCATCGGCGGTCTTGGGGAACTGGCCATGGTTCGAAAACAGAGGGCCTTGATCAGTGGGCCTCCTCCATGGCACCCACAAAGTAAATGATGGAAAGGAGCATGAACACCAAGGCCTGAATAAAACTCACCAGGATGCCCAGAAACAAAATGGGCAGGGGAGCAAGATAAAAGCCGGCCAATACAAAGAGAATGGCCAGAACCGTCTCTTTCCCGAAGATATTACCGAAGAGCCGTATGCTTAAGGACATCACGCGGGCGACATGTCCGATAAGTTCAATAGGAAACAGCAAAGGAGCCAACCACCAGACAGGCCCCATAAAGTGTTTGATGTATTTTGCGCCGTGAAACTTGATGCCGATGATGTGGGTATAGACAAAGGAGCAAAGGGCGAGGGACAGGGTGGTATTCAGATTGGCCGTCGGGGAAAAGAACCCCGGGATAAGCCCAATGAGGTTGCTGACCAAAATATAGAGGAAAAGGGTGGCGATAAAGGGGAAGAAAAAGCGGCCTTCCGGACCCGTGATATCCACCATAAAGTCCTCGATTCCTCCGACAATCACTTCGAAGACGTTCTGGCCTTTTCTCGGGATCATCTCTGTGCCCTTGAGGAAAAGGACGGTCCCGACAATCAGAATCACCATGACCAGCCACGAATGGATGACGTGGGTATTTTCGTGGGCAAAATGCTCGAGCCCGATGGCGTTGAATATCTCGTTCAGAAAGAAAAAGTGATGCTCCATAGTCAAGCCCCCTTCCTGTCTTTCGCTCCCAAGGCCCTAAGAATCGCAAATATGATCATACTGAGGAATACGGTCGAAAGCCCTATCATGAGACCGATGGGCTTGACCCATTCCCATCGGGTCAACAGATACAGGATAAGACCCAAGGCCAACAGCCGCAGATAGAACTTTGCGATGATGGATACCTTTGTCTTTTCGGTCACCGCTTGAGCGGAAAAAGCGCCCAAAATGCTGTGCTGCATAAATTTGAAGTTGGCTATAACGACCAGTCCACCCAAAATCACCCCCAGAGTAAAGGAGGTGTCCGTCAGGAAATAGCTGGAAGCGGACAAAACCAGCAGAACAACCCAGTGGACAGCACTCAGCAGATTGTGGTGCCTTTCCCAATCCATTGTCAAAAGACACACCATTTAGATGTCTTTGGCTTTCTTGTACATGACATACAGATTTCTGAATGCCGCTGCAACGCCCAACCCGAAACAAATGAAGAACAGCCAGGGCCTGGTTCCGAATTTTTTATCGAGATAGAGGCCCAGGAAAGCACCTATTCCAACGGCAAGGGCCATGGACAGACCTACGGTGCTTAGATAACCTAACGTCTTAACAAGCTTCTTTGTCTGCTCATCCATGTAATACCGGTTAACGGCGGGTCTGCCTGTACAAAACCAAACACAGCCTCCTACCACATGAATTTGATTGAAGTCAACACCTTTGTTTGTATGAATTTAGGCCTTTCCAATAACTGTGTGGAAATCATGCTCCCTTTCTGAAGTGACCAGCGGGAGGGCGCCGTCTTTTTGTGATTTATCCGTGGGGGAAACCACAGCTCGACGAAGTCGAGAATGGGGAGGGGGCAGAACTCCCCCATGGATAAATCGCAAAAAAGACCAGTCCGGGAGCTTTGGAACGTAAGAAAGGGTGCATGATTTCCTTTCGAATTTTTCAAAGGGCTAACGTGTTGACTTTGTTTAAATCTCCCGGAAACCCTCGGTCGCGCAATCAATCGTTTTCTGGAGACTTGACTCGTCATGGGCCAGGGAAACGAACCAGGCCTCGAATGGAGAGGGTGCCAGATAGATGCCCTTGCCCAGCATGGATCCGTAAAATTTCCTGAAGGATGCCGCATCGCTTGCCTTGGAGGATGCGAAATCCCTCACAGGGCCTTCAGAAAAGAAAAGGCTCCCCAGGGACCCGACCCGGTTTACGGTCACCCTGAGCCCGGCATCGCCTGCCGCATCTCCGAGCCCTTCAAAGAGAAATTTCCCCTTTTCCTCGAGTTCCTTATAGATCCGCGCGTCCCTGAGCTTTTTCAAGGTGGCCAGACCTGCGGCCATGGCCAGTGGATTACCCGAAAGGGTGCCCGCCTGATAGACGCTTCCTTCCGGGGCCATGCTGTTCATGATGTCTTTTTTTCCGCCGTAGGCCCCGACCGGCAGGCCGCCTCCGATGACCTTTCCCAGACAGGTGAGGTCGGGCATGATGCCGAAAAGTTCCTGGGCTCCGCCCGGGCCGACCCTGAAACCGCTGATCACCTCATCAAAAATGAGGAGTGACCCATGCCTTTGGGTGATATCACGAAGCCCCTGCAGGAAACCCTCCTCAGGGAGGACAACGCCCATATTGGCCGGGACGGGTTCAACGATGACGGCCGCGATCTGTGAACCGAATCTATCAAAGGCCTCCCTGACCTGGTTCCATTCGTTGAAGGCCAGGGAGATGGTATGCCCCGCGATATCCTCCGGGATGCCCGGACTCCCCGGGATGCCCAGGGTGGCCACACCGGAACCGGCGGAGACCAACAGGCTGTCCGCATGACCGTGGTAACACCCTTCGAACTTGACGATCTTGTCTCTCCCGGTATAACCCCTCGCCAGACGGACGGCGCTCATGGCGGCCTCGGTACCCGAATTCACCATCCTCACCATTTCAATGGACGGGACCATCTCCACGATGATCTCAGCCATCTCCACCTCGAGGGCCGTCGGGGCCCCATAGCTTGTCCCCATGGAGAGTCGCTTCCGAAGCGCTTCGATCACTTGAGGGTGCCCATGTCCGAGGATCATCGGGCCCCATGAACAGACATAGTCGATGTAGCGGTTTCCGTCCTCGTCCCAGAGATGACAGCCCTCGGCCCTGGCAATAAAAGGAGGATCGACACCCACCGATTTTCCGGCCCTTACCGGACTGTTGACACCCCCCGGGATCACCCCCCTGGCCTTTTCAAATAAAGCGCTGGATTTTTCACGCATGCCACACCCCTGTATCGAGAGAGGACCCACAAGGGCCGATTCCTGCATTGAACGGCCCCTGTGGTATCACTTTGTCACGTTTTAACGGATGCTGATTGGACTTCAGCCACCTGGAGTCCACACCGGGTGGACGCTTGATGAAATCGTGTGGCGATTTTATCAAAAGTACTGCATACTCGTCTTCTTGAATTCCCTTTCGCTGAAAAGGAGGGTGTAGTCTTTGACGCCCGACCGTTTGGACATCCTTTCCGCTATTCGGTGGCACGCCTCCCGGTCTTCACCGTGCACCATGGTGTATAGATTGTATTTCAGGTCTTTCTGAGGCGGTCTCTGATAACAGTGGGTCACTTCCCGGAAACCGGCCATGATCTTTCCCACCTCCGATATCCTCGTTTCGGGGACAATCCAGGCTACCATGGCATTGGAACTGAATCCGGCCTCCTGGTGTCTCAGGGTGGCGCCGAATCTCCTGATGACACCCTCCTTCTTGAGGACCTTGACCCTTTCGACGAATTCCTCTTCCGCAATGCCGATGCTCTCGGCCATGACGGCAAAGGGCCTCGGGTCAAGGGGCAAGTCGCCCTGTATGAGTTGGATGATCTTTTTATCGAGTTCAGTAATCATTTCTTGTCTGAAAATACGGCCCGGCACCCATGAGCAATTAACCCACTCCCCGTCTGGATGTCAAGACCAAAGCCGAACCACCTGACCGGGACCGGGTCGGACGGTGGATTCCGGCGGGATATTGGGCTTGAAAAGGCCGGCAGGATCCTGTAGACTCCTCTGAAAATTGCGGACATCCCGAAAGGTGTCCGATTCAGCAGACGACCGGGTTCGCCGGGGGTGTGTTCATGACACCGGCCCGTTCCAAACAGGTTTTTGGTGTTTTTCAGGCTGCGAGGTATAGACCTTGACCGATCTTCCCATTATGAAAATCGCTGAACAACGGATCAAAGAGGCCATGGAAAGAGGGGAGTTTGACAACCTTCCCGGTCGGGGTGAACCCCTCAAGCTGGAAGACGACAGCCATGTCCCGGAAGATCTGCGTCTCGCCTACAAGATACTGAAGAACGCAGACTGTCTCCCTCCGGAGATCGAGGCAAAAAAGGAAATCAGGCAGATGGAGGACCTGCTGGAGACGATCCCCGATGAGAAGGAGCGGTACAAACTCATCAAAAAGATCAATTATCAGGTCATGAAACTCAACATGATGGGCAAGAAATCCCCCCTCCTCGAAGAAAAGGAAGTCTATTACAAAAAGGTCGTTGACAGGCTGGCGAAAAAGTGATTCCGGCCCCACCCCTTTTTCCTCTCCAATTTCTGATCCTCCCCGCGTGAACGCTGCTCTTCAGTCCGAATCCTTGTCCCCATACCCGGTCCCGAGGCTCCCGACCAGATCCGTAATCTTTCCGATTTGATGCGCCACGCAATAACCCCTCAGGCCCTCCAGGATGTCCAGACTGGCCCGGGGATTCACAAAATTGGCCGTCCCGATCTGGACCGATGTTGCTCCGGCAATCAGGAACTCGAGGGCATCCCGGAAGGTCATGATCCCGCCCATACCGATGACCGGAATGCGGACCGTTTGGGCCACCTGATAGACCATGTGGACCGCGATGGGCCGGATGGCGGGGCCCGACAATCCCCCGGTACGGTTGGCCAATACGGGCCTTCGGGTCTCCACGTCAATAGCCATGCCCGTCAGGGTGTTGATCAGTGAGACGGCGTGGGCCCCTGCGCTTTCCACAGCCCGGGCGATGACACGGATATCCGTCACGTTGGGAGAGAGTTTTACGATTACGGGCTTATCCGTGTTCTTGAGGACCCTCTCCGTCACTCTCGCAGACGCGCCCGGGTCGATGCCGAAGGCCATGCCCCCCTGGGCCACGTTGGGGCAGGAGATATTGACCTCAAGGGCGGATACGCCCTCCACACCCCTGAGGGCCGCCGCCAGTTCCCCGTATTCATCGATGTGGTGGCCGTATATATTCGCGATCACACGGGTGTCGAGATAGCGAAACATCGGCAGTTTGTCCTTGATGAATTTTTCGATGCCCACATTGGCCAGGCCGATGGCGTTCAACATGCCGCAGGGGGTCTCCACGATCCGGGGCGGCGGATTGCCGGCCCTCGGCTTCAATGAAAGGCCTTTCACGACGATGGCGCCCAATCGGTTGAGGTCGACGAGGGTTGCATACTCCTGGCCGTAACCGAAGGTCCCGGAAGCGGTCATCACAGGATTTTTCAGTTCCAGGGGGCCGATGCGTACCTTCAAATCGAGTTTTGGGGGGTTGGACATGTTCGATCTCATTCGTGTATTTCTTATCTTTCGCGGTTTATCAAAACCCGCCCCAATCGATCGCCGCAATCGGGAAGACCGGTCCGTCCTGGCATACATGGTAAAAGGGCCGATCCCCGCCGGGCGCCGCCGTCACGGCACATCCCTGGCACGCGCCCAGTCCACAAGCCATATGGGCCTCCAGGGAAACCTCACAGTGAAGGTCTTTTCCCTTAACCAG
Organism: Desulfatiglandales bacterium; assembly: GCA_049366815.1. Taxonomy (GTDB): domain Bacteria; phylum Desulfobacterota; class DSM-4660; order Desulfatiglandales; family HGW-15; genus CAYNYM01. The sequence continues at coordinate 23,992 of JBMNCO010000101.1, forward strand.
CTCCGCTATTTGGGCGAGCATGGCTTTGGGCCCGCAGGCGGAGATCCACGGCCCCTCCCCTTCCTCTCCCTGACGATCCAGGCACTCCTTTAACAGTTCGGTCACAAAACCTGCCCGCCCCCTGCTTCCGTCGTCCGTGGTCCAATCAATCAGGAAGGAGGGCTGTCCGATCTGTTCAGGCAGAAGGATTTCCGCCGCGGTTTGGAACCCGGCCAGGAAGGAAAATTTCCGGTCTCCCAGGGCCTGGGCCATGGCAAAGAGCGGCGCAACCCCTATCCCGCCACCGACCAGGATGATGTCGTGTTTCGGCCCCGGCATGTTGAACCCTCTGCCCAGAGGCCCCAGGACCGAAACCTCATCGCCTTCACGAAGCCCGGTCATCATCCGGGTCCCTACCCCCACCACCCTGTAAAGGATCAGGATGTCCTCTTGCCTCGTGCAGCATATGGAAAAGGGGCGCCTCAACAAGGGAGCCAGGCTGTTCCGAACCCGGAGCATCACGAATTGACCGGGTGCCGCCTGTCCGGCGATTTCCGGGGACCTCAAGGCCATCAGCCAGGTATGGGCATTGATTTGACGGTTCGATCTGATTTCTGTCGTTTGTTCAATCATTTTTTTGGAGAAATTTTCTAAGGGCTAAATTCATACCGGATTTTCAATCACCCTGCGGAACCGTTGTGCACAATACTCTATTTAAATCGGTTCTTGAAGAATTTTTTTGATTTTTGCCACGAATCACCCAGGCGCACCAGAAGTGATAAGAATACATCATATTTTCGGTCGACTCTGATGCATGCTCCGGTTTTTCAGGGGATCTTGGCGTGATCATCCGCTATGCCATGTATCTCGCCGATATCGAGGATCAGAAATCGGGAGGGGTCGAGGCCGCGTTGAGCAATCGTTTTTTTCAATTGAAGGGCAGGATAGCCCACAGGCTCGTTTCCGAGGTGAAACGTTCCCCACTGGTGCGGAATCATAAACCGGGCCTTCAGGTCCTTGAAGGCCTCCAGGGTTTCAGCGATATCCATATGGGCCTGGTGCATGAACCACCTGGGATGAAAGGCCGTAGTGGGCAACAGGGCATAGTCGATCCCGGGATATCGCATGCCGATTTCCTCGTATCCGACGAAGTATCCTGAATCACCCCCAAAAAAGACGGTCGTCTTCGGCGTAATCAGCATGTAGCCGGCCCAGAGGGTTTCATTGAATCCCTGCCCGATTCGCCTTGACCAGTGCTGGGCCGGCAGGCAGACCAGGGCCCTGCCCGCCCCCAAATCCACACGCTGCCACCAGTCCATCTGCGTCACATTATTCTTGTTCATGCCCTGGACATAGGCCTTGAGCCCCAGCGGGACGTATACGGGTGTATCCTCAGGCAAAGCGAGGAGACTCTTTTTGTCCAGGTGGTCGTAGTGGTTGTGGGAGATGATGACGTTGATCCCGGGCACGATTTCCAGGAGGTCCTCGAGACGAATCCCCGGCGGCGTCTTCCGCTTGGGCAGAAAGGCCCTTTCCGAAAACATGGGGTCCGTCAACCAGTACTCACCACCCAGGCGCATCAGAAAGGTGGCGTGCCCGACCCACATGATGAAGTCCCCCGCGGGCATCCCCAGTATTCTTTCCCTGGCGTTCCTGACGATGTCGGGTCTAAAATCCTTTTCCTCTTGGCTGTACTCCTGTGGGGAGGAAAACCGCCATTTGAGAAACCTCAGGAATCCCTTTTCCTCCTGAGGCATCCAGGGATTAAAGAAGCGGCCGTCCTTGAAATGACCGGCGTAGAGCATGTCGCGATCAGCGGATTTCACCCGGGTCCGCCAAGCCCCTTCATCAAAGGGTGGCGGCCGGTATAGGCAGGATGACAGGAGCATCAGCAGAACCGCCGAAATGAGGACGGCAGATGGAATGACGGATTTTCTTTCTTCTCTTTTGCACATGGCTTCAGTACAGGATTTCGATGCGACGGGCCAGGTTCATGAGCAGCATAAAGGGACCGACCATGGACTCCTGAAGATTTCCCGGATTACAAAGACCTCAGAGAGGTCATCAGAAAAAACAATTATACTGTTCTGAAATGGAATGCAACAGGCTTGACGCGCATGCTCTTATTCCGCTATCTTAACCGGGAATGGAAATTCAAAAAAAATAAATTTATTCCTGACACTTAGCAAGGAACCTAAAAATTATCTGAATTGGACTGAAGCCCTCAAGAGGTATGAGTCCCTATTTTGGGATTGAATGTCATGAAGGATCGAGATGGACGATAGGATATCGGCAGAAGAGGGACTCACCGACTATGAGCGACTCTACCGGGAGTTCAAACTCGAGGTGCCGGGGTATTATAACTTCGGCTTCGATGTCATTGATAAGTGGGCGAATGACCGGACAAAACTGGCCCTTGTCTCCCTGGACCGATCCGCCCGGAAGGCCCACTTCCATACCTTTTATGAACTGAGTTATCTCTCAAACCGTTTTGTGAATGTCCTCATCTCCCTCGGCATCCGGAAGGGGGAGCGTGTGCTCGTCATCCTCGAGAGCATACCCGAGTGGTACATCGTCATGATCGGGATGTTCAAGGTGGGCGTAGTCCCCATGCCGGGGACGGTCCTCTTGACGGCCAAGGACATTGAATACCGGATCAACCGGGCCGAGGCGACCATGGTGATAACGGACGTCAACCATATTGGACGCGTTGAAAGGATCCTGCAGAATTGCCCGACGGTGAGGCACCGGATGGTCGTAAACGGGGTCGTTCAGGACTGGCTGAACTATCAGGAGGAGATGGACAAATCCTCCGATTTCCTCCCGATGGACCAGATAGAGCCGACGAGGTCCGATGAGCCCATGCTCCTCTACTTCACCTCCGGCACATCCGGGCAGCCCAAGATGGTCCTCCACACCCACAGTTATGCCAAGGCCCATGAGATCACCGCCCGATTCGCCCAGGCATTGACCAGCAAGGATCTGCACTGGACCGTATCGGAGACCGGGTGGGCCAAGGCGGCCTGGGGGAAGCTCTTCGGTCAGATGCTCATCGGGACCGCCATCATCCAGTGGGAATCCCCCCAGCGATTCGACCCGGACGCCCTCCTGAGGGCCATGGAACGATACGGCGTGACCACTTTCTGCGCCCCCCCGACCGTCTATCGCATGCTCGTACAGCTGGACCTGAAGCAATACCGGTTGCGGCTCCGGCACTGCATGTCGGCAGGTGAACCCCTTAATCCTGAGATTATCAGGAAGTGGAAGGAGCATTTCAACCTGGATATATATGATTTCTACGGCCAGACGGAGACGGTCTGTGTGCTGTCCAACTATCCTTTCATGCCGATCAAATACGGTTCCGTGGGGAAACCGACCCCCGGGCACGATGTGAGAATCCTGGATGACGACGGGAATGAGGCCCCCCCCAATGTGGAGGGGAATATCACCCTCAACCTGAAAAATCAGCGTCCCCCGGGGCTGATGAAGGAATACTGGAAAGACCCGGAGGCCATGGAGTCGGCCTTCAGGGACGACAGTTATTTCACCGGGGACCGTGCCTACAAGGACGAAGACGGGTATTTCTGGTTTGTCGGGCGCAACGATGATGTGATCAAATCCTCCGGCTATCGGATCGGTCCCTTTGAAGTGGAATCCGCCCTGATCGCCCACCCGGCCGTTGTGGAGTGCGGCGTGGTGGCCGCCCCTGACCCCGAGGGGGTTCGAGGGAATGTTGTGAAGGCCTTCGTGGTTCTGGCCGAAGGGTATGAACCCTCCGCCGCCCTGACCAGGGAACTCCAGGAACATGTAAAAAATACGACAGCCCCCTACAAATACCCGCGGATCATCGAATACCTGGATGAGCTGCCCAAGACCATATCCGGTAAGATCCTCAGGAGGGAACTGAGGAAGGAGCGCGGGGGGGCAGGTTTCAGTCAATAACCCATCATATTGTCGGAGTGGAAATCTCCACGGGCCCGGCGGTGCCGGTTCAGGGTTTATATCCAGTACGCCTGAGGGGGTATAATGAAAACGATCGGTATGCTCGGCGGAATGAGCTGGGAGTCGACCGCGAGCTATTACAAATTGATCAACGAGGGTGTCAGAGAAAGACTTGGAGGTCTGCACTCCGCCAAGATCTGTATGTACAGTGTGGATTTTGAAGAAATCGAAAAATTGCAGCACAGGGGGAATTGGGGGGCTGCGGGGAAAATTCTTTCCGATGCCGCGGGCGGAATTCAGGCGGGCGGGGCCGATTTTCTCATTATATGCACAAACACGATGCACAAGGTGGCATCCCAAATTGAAGAGGCCGTCTCTATCCCCATCCTCCACATAGCCGATGCCACAGCAGAAGAACTGATCGCCCGGGGCGTTCAATGCGTGGGTTTGCTCGGCACGAGCTTTACGATGCAGCAGGAGTTTTACAAAGGCAGGATCGCTGAGAAATACGGCATAGAAGTCCTGGTGCCATCGGACGAACAACAACAAGTCGTTCATGATATCATCTATTCGGAACTGTGCCGGGGTACGGTCCGTGACACATCCCGGGAGTACTACCTGCAAATCATACGAGTGCTTTCCCGGCAGGGCGTCGAAGCGATTGTTCTTGGCTGCACTGAAATCGGCTTGCTCGTTCAACAGCAACACACGTCCATACCCCTCTATGACACCACGAGCATCCATGCAAACAGGGCCGTGGAGATGGCCTTGTCCGACTGAGGCGCGACCCCTCTGGACATTGGGGCTTTCTTTCCAGCGCAATGACCGAAAGACGCATCCGGGACCTGAGACAAGAAAGGTGCGATTGACGTCCATTAGGTCGATGATCCTGCCTATGTGGGGATCGTCGAATTTGAGGTTGAAGACCGAATACATGGAGGGGGTTTCCCCCGATTAGGTTACAGGAGATACCAAAAAATGGCCATTCCCATACTCATGATGGAGTTCAAGGGGTTCACGCAAATGGCGACCCAGATGGCTTATGATATGGACACTACAGGCATCACCCCGGAAAGGATACGGGGCTCGGGCCTGTCCATCGTCCGTGAAGTCGTCGAAGCCGCCAAAGAGGCGGCCGTACCGAGCAATTTTGCCCACATAGGAGGAGACACCTGGGCCTTCGAGTTCCGCCGGATCGAGGATGCGGTTATCTTTGGGCGGAGCCTCTTGAGAAACTTCCTGAAACTTGCCACGGAACAGGCCGTTTTTTTTCTCAAGCCCTCGATCGCATTGAATATGGGGCAACCGAAGTGGCAAGACGACCGGTTCCTTGATGACATCTCCATCCAAACTTACACGGTGGCGGACAATGGGCGTCCCTTTCATTTCTACGTCCTGGGAAGGGCCGTTGAACCCGTAGAGAAGATCGAATGGGTCCGTTTCACCTCCACCGCTGATGACCGGCCTCACGAAGGAGAAATGCGGATCTTGGACTGGCAGGCCATGACCCCCCCAATGGAAAAGGGAGAAGGCGTCTCCCGTCTTTTCTTACCTTCCCTCCTTCTCGATAATGAAGTTTTCTATGCCAACACCCCGAAGGAAGCGGTTCAAAACATCATTCGGCACCAGTCAAGGGCCCACTCCGTTATTGTATTTGGGGGGCCCGTCCCCTACGACATCCCCATGTACCGCGAATACCTGCGCGCGACATTTGCCCTGTTGAGATCCGGGTGGCCCTGCCAATGGACCGTTTTTTCCTATCTTCCGGTATACGAGGCCCGTTACAGCTTTGCGTGGCTCGAGATAGGCCGCTGGCTCTCCAAAACCTTTCCCCGCGCCTTCGCCTTCACAGCCTTTGTGATTCCAGAGGATCAACCCAGGCCCTTTTCGTTTCATATTTACGATGATGAAATCATCCATATCGGCCTGCGTTCCTTTTCCCCGCAACGGGGGGCGCCCACAATGAATTCGGCCATTATGTTCCGGAACGGCCGCATTTCCTCCCTGTTCAAGGAAGAATTTCTGGAAAACTGGAGAAGGATCGGTCCCTTAAACCGGGAAATGCATAAAAATCTCCTCAGCCAATTCGCATGTCTCAGTGATAAAGAGAAAAACGTGATACAAAGTGCGGTCAAGGAGCTTCAGGATGAATGATATGTTCGGGATCGTAGAGGCCGATGTTTGACTATCAACAACATCATCGCTATTTTGCCCAGGTAGCCGGAGGAATGGAAGAACTCGGGGCCGAAGAGCTTTCCGAATTGGGAGCGCGTTCTGTTACTTCCGGCTACAGGGGGATCTATTTTGAAGCGGATCAGGCCACCCTGTACCGCGTGAACTACTGCGCCCGATTGATTGCAAGGGTCCTTGCGCCCCTGCTCTCCTTTCAGTGTCACAGCGACCGGTATCTGCATCAGAGGGCCATGGAGATCGACTGGCCCCTCTTTTTCAAGGGCGACTGTTCCTTTGCGGTTTCCGCCAACGTATCACAAAGCAAAATCAGGCATTCTCAATATGCGGCTCTGCGCCTGAAGGATGCCGTCGTGGATCGTTTCAGGGCCGAACACAAGAGCAGACCGAACATCGACAAGATCGAACCGGATATTCGGTTCAACCTGTACATTGAAAAAAATCGGGCCACCATCAGCCTCGATACCTCAGGGGATGCGCTTCATCGCAGGGGCTATCGGAAAGAGGCCGTGGAAGCCCCCATGCAGGAGACCTTGGCGGCGGCCGTCATCAGGCTTTCAACCTGGACTGGGTCGGAACCCCTGTATGACCCCATGTGCGGATCAGGCACGCTCCTCAGCGAGGCCCTGATGCAGGCCTGTCATATCCCGTCAGGTTATCTTCGAGAAAAGTTCGGGTTTGAACGGTTACCCGACTTTGATCAAAATCTCTGGAGAAAAGTCAAGAGAGAAGCAGGAGATAAAATGGGGCCGATCCCCTCCGGCATCATCTCAGGCAGTGATCTCTCCAGATCGGCTGTCCGGGCTGCAGCCACGAATCTGGGGGCCCTCCCCTACGGAGACCACGTGAAATTGGAGGTCGCCTCCTTTCAGAAGATAGGCCACCTCGAAGACCGTGTCATCGTATGCAATCCGCCCTATGGCATCCGCATGGGGGACACGGACAAGGCCACGCGCTTGTACAGGGAATTCGGGGATTTTTTAAAACATCGATGCAAGGGCACAACGGCCTACATCTATTTTGGAAACAGGAAAACGATCGGTTTCATCGGCTTGAAACCCTCCTGGAAAAAACCCTTCTTGATCGGAGGCCTTGACGGAAGACTGGCAAAGTTCGAGCTATACTGATATTGTCCTTCCCGATAGGGATTACAGGTGTCCGGAACAGGATTTTGTCTTGGACAAGATCCAATAAGGATATAAGATGTTTAATTCAACCAAGAACCCAACGGCAAATAGGCCGCTCACGATTAAAGAGATATGTCACAAATACGAAATTTCAGCATCATTGCCCATATTGACCACGGAAAATCCACCCTGGCCGACAGGCTTATCCAGTACGCCGGCCTGGTCACCGACAGGGAGTTCCGCAACCAGATTTTGGATACCATGGACCTCGAGCGGGAAAGAGGCATCACGATCAAGAGTCAGACCGTCACCCTTCCCTACACCGCCAAGAGTGGTGAGTCCTTTGCCCTCAACCTCATCGACACGCCGGGCCACGTTGACTTTTCCTATGAGGTAAGTCGGGCCCTGGCCTCCTGTGAAGGGGTCCTGCTTCTGGTGGACGCCTCCCAGGGGGTTCAGGCCCAGACCCTGGCCAATCTCTATATGGCCATGGAACACGACCTGACGGTCATCCCGGTGATCAACAAAATCGACCTCCCATCCGCCGATATAGAACGCACGCGTGAACAAATCGAGACGGAGCTTGGACTGGACGGAGATCATGCCATCCTGTGTTCGGCCAAGGACGGCATCGGAATCGAAGAAGTCCTCGAGGCTGTTGTCCGGCATGTTCCGCCCCCGAAGGGTCAAAAGGAGGCCCCGCTGAGCGCCCTCATCTTCGATGCCCACTACGATCCTTTTCGAGGAACCATTATCAGTTGTCGGCTGTTTGATGGCATGCTCAAGCCGGGAGACCTCATTCGATTCATGTCCAATGACGCCGTCTACAAGGTGGAGGAGGTGGGGGTGTTTCGCCTGAAAAGAGAACCACGCCCCTCACTTTCCGCCGGCGAGGTGGGCTATATCATTTCCGGGATCAAGACCGTGAGCGACACAAGTATCGGGGACACCATCACCCTTGACGCCCGTCCCGTCCCCTCCCCTCTCCCGGGATTCAGGGAAGTCAAGTCCGTGGTCTTTTCATCCATTTACCCCATCGCCTCCGATGAATACCTGGATCTGGCGGACGCCCTTGAAAAATACAAGCTTAATGACGCCGCCCTGACCTATCAGAAGGACTCTTCAATCGCCCTGGGTCAGGGTTTCCGATGCGGTTTTCTTGGTCTCCTTCATCTGGAGATCGTTCAGCAGAGGCTGGAGCGTGAATTCGGCCAGTCCTTTATCATGACCGTCCCGAGTGTCCAATACCGGTTCACACTCCAAAACGGCGAGACGGTGTCGGTCGACAACCCCCAGTATTATCCGGATCCCGTCGTCATATCGCGTTCGGCCGAACCCTACATCCGGGCCAGTATCCTTATGCCCGAGCGTTACATGGGCACTGTGATGAGTTTATGTATGGAGCGCCGGGGCGTAAATTCACGCTTTACCTATCCCACGCCCGGACGTATCGAACTCACCATCGAGATGCCCCTGGCGGAGGTCATCGTAGATTTCTACGACAAGCTCAAGACCGTGACCCAGGGATATGGTTCCTTTGATTATGAGCTGATCGACTATCGGGAAAGCGATCTCGTCAAGTTGGACATTCTCGTGAACACTGAAAAGGTGGATGCCCTTTCCCTGATCGTTCACAGGGATCGGGCCAGGGAGTGGAGTGTCAAGGCCTGTGACCGTCTCAAGAAGGAGATACCGAGGCACCAGTTCAAAATCGCCATCCAGGGGGCCGTCGGGGGGAAGATCATCTCCCGCGCCACCATCAGTCCCTTCAGAAAAGACGTTACAGCCAAGTGCTATGGGGGGGACATCACCCGAAAGCGCAAGCTCCTTGAAAAACAGAAAAAGGGCAAGAAGCAAATGAAAATGATAGGTTCGGTGATGATCCCCCAGAAGGCCTTTGTGGCCGTGTTGAAGTCGGACGATGAATGATCACGCCCTGCCGGGACTCTATATCCATGTACCCTTCTGCGGAAGCAAATGTCCCTATTGCGACTTTTACTCCATCACCTCCATGGCACAGGCGCCCCGATGGCTGGAGGCGCTTGACAGGGAGGCCATGCATTACAGGGATCGTTTTTCCGTCTTTGATTCCCTGTACCTCGGAGGGGGCACGCCGAGTCTTCTCGATGAAAAGGCATTGACCGCCCTGACGGAGGGACTGCTGCGCTGTTTCACCTTTACTTCCGGAGCGGAGTGGACCATTGAGTGCAATCCTGACGATATTATCCCCGGCAAGGCGGCACTTCTTCGCGATCTTGGATTCAATCGCATCAGCCTCGGCGTACAGTCCTTTGACGACGGAGAACTCCGTCTTCTTCAGAGAAGACACACCTCCGACCAGGCCGTAAGGGCCCTTGAGGCCTTTCTCGGGCTCGGTTTCAAGAATATCGGCATCGATCTCATGTACGCCTTGCCGGGGCAGAGCGAATCTTCCTGGCTTGCAACCCTGAACAGGGCCCTTGACCTTGGCCCCACCCACATTTCCTGTTATGAACTGACCCTTGCAGAGGGCACGCCCTTTGCCGAAATGAATGAGAGCGGAGAACTCAAGACCCCGGAACCTGAACTGCAAAGGGCCTTTTTTCTCATGAACACCGAGACCCTCGCGGGCCACGGATATATTCACTACGAGGTTTCAAACTTTGCGAGGGACGAGGGGTCAATGTGTCGCCATAATATAAAGTACTGGAATCGTCTTCCCTATCTCGGCCTGGGACCCTCCGCCCATTCCTTTGCAGAAGGGAAACGCTGGTGGAATGTGGAATGCGTGTCCGGATATTGTGATGCCCTGTCCAATGACCGTTTGCCTGTCGAGGACTGTGAAATACTCTCTCAGGATCAGGAACACCTTGAAACTCTGGCCCTGGGGTTCCGCACAAAAGAGGGGGTTGCGGAAGGTCTCCTGCATCACCGGCTTCATGCGGGCAGGATAATCAATGATCTTCGCCGATCAGGGCTCATCCGTTGCAAAAACGGCCGAATCATTCCGACCCCTGAGGGCTTTCTTGTAGCGGACCGCCTCCCCCTGCTTTTTTGCTGATTTTCTGTGGTCTGTTTTTGTCCAGGCTTTTCTTGACATGCGCCGTGTCCCTGTGACATCAATGGGACGCTCCGTCTTGATTGGAGATCGAGGGAGGACAGAAATGGGCCACGACGCGACATAAACCCGGTTCGACATAAAGGAGCAGGCATCCACCCATGACGTCGCCGCTGGAAATGAGTCCTCCTGATGACAAAGAACTGAAGGACAGGGCCCTCACATTGATTTCCGGGCAGAATACCATGACCCTTGCCACGGCCCGGGGTGATGCACCATGGGCCGCGCCCGTCTACTATGCATCCCTCCAGTTCATTTTTTATTTCTTTTCAGATCCCAAATCCCGACATATCTCCGAGGCCGTGGACAGCCGCCAGGCATCGGCCGCCGTCTTTGAACCGGCATCAACCTGGAAGGAAATCCGCGGTGTTCAGATGACAGGACGAATCCAGTCTCTGTCGCCCGGGCTGGAGGCCCTTCGCGCCCTTCGGGCCTACCTGAAAAAATTCCCTTTTACGAAAGACTTTTTCGAAGCCGGCCAGCCTCTCAACCTGGGGGCCTTTTCAAAGACCTTTCGTGTCAAGTTCTATCGATATACACCCTCCTTGCTCTATTACCTGGACAACAGCATCAAGTTTGGTTTCAGGGCTGAAATTCCTCTAAGGCATTAAAATGTTTCCTTCCCCCGCCCCCCTTTTGACCTCCCGCATCTTCTCCTATGGTTTACCCGGTAGGCCAATGATTTTTTTGTTGACACCATAGGGGGCCTCATATATCATTAAAGACATAACTCTCTCTATTCAGTTGAGGAAACCCCTGCACCTACGATGCGACCTCCGTCCAACATCACTTTTGTAGGGGTTTTCCTTTGCATTCTGAATTTCCGCCAATCCATGATATACGAAAATGAATTTTCCCCTTCTCTATGAATTTAGCCCTTTCCAATAACTGTGTGGAAATCATGCACCCTTTCTGAAGTGACCAGCGGGAGGACGCCGTCTTTTTGCGATTTATCCGTGGGGGAAGCCCCCGTCGGACATTCAAAAACGGTGCGGGCCTTTTTTTGCTATACGCATGTCAATTTTTATGATATATTCGATCAGGTTCTTCACTCCTAAAAGGAAGCCCCTGCCCACAAAGTCGCCCCTGCCTGGTGCAGGGGTTTCCTTGTTTCTCTCTGTGACCCTTCCTTTCCTCTTGAGCCCCTGAAAACAGCCTTCCTGCCGGTCGATGATTTCACGTGCGTGAAAATCCGATGAGGCCTTGTACCATCCCCATCCGCCACCCCCTTTTTCAGGGCCTGTCGACGACTGTTTTGATTTGACAGATCCGAATGTATAGGCCCAACGCCTGCATGGTCAGGTCCGCCAGGCGCTCGGCATAGTATCGCTGCACGTCCTCCACCATCCCGAGAATATCTCTTTCAATTTCCTCGCCTTCCTCTTTTGTCAATTTTGACGGCAAGCGAATCTTGTGTCCGAAAATGAACAAGGGATTATCATGGAACAGCCTGTGCGCATATTCCGAGACATGATCATGAATCGCAGGATCAACCGATTCCAATAACAGATCCATGGCCTTCAGGAATTTCTTCTGAAGGCGTTCATCCTTTCTGGGAAATCTGATTATCTTGCCGGCCATAGAAAGCCCTCTCCTTTTCCCCATTGGGTTGACTCACAGGCAGGGGCAGGGGAAACCCTTTTCCCGGTGTAAAACCGGTGTCCTGGAAAGCTTTTTTATTGAACTGCGAGAGAAATCATGTTACAGGCCACAGTGGGCAATATGGATTGCTCGAATCTTTTCAAACGGGAAGCCCCTGCCCGAAAATTCGACCGTGAGCCGTGCAGGGGTTCTCTCATCGAGGGGTTCCCCTTCACCGTCCATCATCACATATAGAGCAGGGGCTCTTAACCCCTTCCCGCTGTTCATGGTCTACGTGCCAACCCCTGCCGTGTCAAGATGAATATCGCGATATCCACCAATGCCTTCTCAACCGCCTTGGGAAACATTTCCCGCCATAGATCGGCCTCGGGATTCTCTTTTGACCCCAGGAGGGCCGAAATGTTAGGATAACCGGGGTGGGCAGGGGATATCTTCGAAGATCCCGATCCAAAACAGATCCCGAGTCCCTCCACCCGGTCCCGGATATCCGGATGTGAAGGCAACCCAAGACACGAGGAGAGCATTGAAATGACGGAAACGAGAAGAAGTTACTGCGGGTTATGCCATCCCCGCTGCGGGCTCCTCCTGGAGATCGAAGAAAACAGGGTCATCGGAGTAAAGGGAGACAAGGATCATCCCGTTACACGCGGAATGATCTGTCCCCGCGGGCGGTTGATGGTCGAACACCTCTACCACCCGGACCGCATCAATTATCCCCTCAAACGGGCCGGTGAGCGCGGGGCCGGACAATGGCAGAGGGTGAGCTGGGACCAGGCCCTTGACGAGGTGGCGGAAAAGCTGGAGGCCCTCCGCAGGGAATACGGCGCGGAGACCCTGGCCTTCACACACGGCACCAAGCGGACCTATCACTGGGATGAGCGCCGTTTCCACAACCTCTTCGGGACCCCCAACATTTGCGGGGCCAACAATGTCTGCATGTGCCCGAGTCAGGCCGTAGAGTATGCCACCTACGGCGGTTTTTCCTGGGGGGACATCCTTCAGACCAGGTGCCTGGTCCTGTGGGGCCAGGGGCCGTCGCAGTCCAATCCCGGCCTCTTCGGGATGATCAATACGGCCAAGAAAAACGGGGCCCGGCTCATCGTGGTGGACCCCCGCAGGATCCGGGAGGCGGATATGGCCGACCTGTGGCTGCCCATACGGCCGGGGACCGATGTCGCCCTGATGCTGGGGTGGCTGAAAATCATTATTGATGACGAACTCTATGATCGGGACTTTGTAGAGAAATGGACCGTCGGGTTCAATGAGCTCAAAGGGGCCGTGGCCGATTATACGCCTGAGCGGGTCGCGGAAATCACCTGGCTGACACCCGATCAGGTGATGGAATCCGCCCGAGCCTATGCCACCCTGCGTCCGGCCATGATCACCTGGGGTTTCGGCATCGACAAACAGGGCGTCAATGCCACGCAGGCCGCCAGGGCGCGATCAATTCTGCGCGCAGTCACCGGCAATCTGGATGTCCCGGGAGGCGAACCCCTCGGATTTTCGGATCCCATCGGCAGGATCATCTCCTTTAACCGGTTGGAACTCAATGAGGCCCTCCCTGCGGAACAGAGGGCCAAACAACTGGGTGCGGACGCCTATCCCTTTTTCGGATTTCCCGGCTGGGAACTCAATGAAGAGGCCAACCGTAAACTTCCTCCCGACTACATGCATCCGCCCATGGCCGGACAGACCTGCGTGGCCCACGCCCGTGCGGTCTTTGACGCCATGCGTACCGGCAAGCCCTACCCGGTGAAAGCGGCCGTCTCAGTGGCGAGCAACCCTTTGCTTTCCCTTCCCGATCCCAGGAAGGTCCATGAGGCCCTCAGTTCCCTGGACCTCTACGTGGTGGGCGAGTATTATCTCACACCCTCCGCGGCACTGGCCGACTATGTATTCCCCATCTGTTCCACCGTGGAGACGACCGAACTCTGGCATGGCCCGGACTTCTGTGTGGCCTGCCCCAGGGGAATAGAGCCCCTCCATGATCGCCGCAACACCTATGATTTCTGGCGGGGTCTGGGTCTTCGCCTGGGCCAGGCCGAACACTGGCCGTGGGAGACGGTTGATGCGGTGTGGGACTATTGCCTGGCCCCGGTGGGTCTGACCTTTGAAAAACTCGTGGAACAGAACGGTCTGTTCGGCCGGCGGGCATACAAGCGCTACGAGACCTTTGGTTTCGGAACACCCTCCGGTAAGGTCGAACTGCGTTCAAGCATCTTTGAGACCCTGGGCTGTGAGCCACTGCCCCTGTTCAGAGAGATGCCGCAAAGCCCCGCGGGTGATCCGGCCCTGTTTGAGGATTACCCCCTGGTGCTCATCACCGGAAGCCGCTTCATGCCCATGTACCATTCCGAACAGCGGCAGATCAAGTCGGCCCGGGAAAAACGGCCCGACCCCCTGGTCACCCTCCACCCGGCGACGGCTGAAAACATGGGACTGAAAGAGGGCGACTGGACGCGTGTCATCACACCGCAGGGGCTTATCCGGATGCGTCTGCATCTTTCCGATAGGGTGGACCCCCGCATGGCTGACGCGGATCACGGCTGGTGGTTCCCGGAACGCCGGGAGGCGGAACCCGAACTGTTTGGGGTCTTCGATTCAAACGCCAATGTGCTCTGCCCGGATGGCGCGGCGTTCTGCAGCCCGGAGATCGGCGGCTGGCCCCACACCGGACTCCTCTGCAGAATCGAGAAAGAAGGGGAATAGGAAAACATCTCCCCGTGGAGAGGCCCAACCCGAAGGCGTGCCGGAACGTGACGCCAAGCCGATCGGGCCTCAAGTTTTCTGCCTTTTTTGCCGATCAGCCTCTTGCAGGCCGGGCTTTACACACGGCGCCCCTCTCATCCCGAATTGAGGCCCCATCACCGGGCAAAAGACAATCCGGTCACCCGGGGACACAGGGACGGGCAAGCCTGCCGCCCCATGCTTTCTAAAACCCCTAAGGCATGGAAAACATACAACGATAAATGCACTAAAAAGGGTATGTCAGTCGATGCCTTATCCCTTTCCCTCACAAAACAGAAACGGCCCGTCAGGATCCCACATCGGGGCCGAAGGATACCCCAAGGACGCCATAAAAAGGATGGCGGTACTCTTCACGGATGTCCTCGGGTCTTCGAGTTTCTTCAGGTCGCATGGAGATATCGCGGGGCGCAGGATGCTCCGGAAACACCAGGACCTGGCCTCCCCCCCGATCCTCGAGCACGGCGGCGCGGTGGTCAAGATGCTGGGCGACTCCGTCATGGCCTATTTTCTCGACGCCCAGGAGGCCCTGAAGTCCGCCATCGAGATTCAGGAGAGATTCAGAACCCATAACCGGGGGAAAGAACCAAAAGATCAGATCCGGATCCGCCTGGGTGTTCATTTCGGCGACGGTATTGTGGAGGAAAGGGACATCTTCGGCGATGTCGTCAACACGGCCGCCAAATTTCTCCCCCTCGTGAAGGGAGATCAGATTGTGATCTCTCAGCAGGTCAGGGACCAGGTTCAGGGCCTCCCGTCCATACGCCTCGAGCCCTTCGAGATTCCGGAGGGCACCTTCCTGCCCAAGGGGTTCACACTTTACGAGGTCCTGTGGGAGGAAGGCATCCATTTTGATCCCCTCGTCAAAACACTGGTCTATTTCAAGCCCCTCTTTAACCTGGGCAAGACCGGATTCGCAAAGGCCTGGAACGGCCTCCTCGATGCAAAGGCCAGGTTTTGGGGTGGCGGCGTTGAGACGGAGACCCTCCTTGAGGACAGATCGGTTGTAGTGATTGTCAATGAACCCGTTTTCTCCCTGACCCTTGCCAAGAGGATCACCGAACACCTGCGGACCCATCTGGGAGAGGATGCCGCCCCCTTTCTTCCCATCCAGATCCTCATCGATTCCGGACCCTATCTCAGGGCGGGACGGATTGACACCGGGGCATTGAGGGTCAACTGGGATGAAATCAAACCCGGCGGAGTCTACATCTCCCCACCGGCCCATGGACTCATTAAACGCTCGGCCAACCTCTCCATAAGGCCCGAACCCGATCCAAATCGTCCCCAGGCCTTTTTCGAGATCAGCCTCCACCAGGGACAGAAACCGGGGTCCCGTCTCTTTCTCTATCAGAATGTCCTGATCCAAGGGAATTTTTCTCCCTGTTTCTATTGCGGCGACAGGAGACATCCCTCATCGAGCTGCCCTTCCAAAGGGTTCACGGAAATGACACACGGCCTGAGCCGGCTGGGTTACCGCCCTTTGGAGGAGATCAACAATCTTTTCCTTAATTACATCAATTCGATGAACCAGACCGGCGCGCCGGGGGGGAGGAGCGTACCCCGCGGCCCCGCCGCGGCCGATAAATCCGCACAGTGGGCGCATGAAGGCTTTTACGAGCTCAAGGCGGTCTATCAACTCCGTTTCTTCAGGACCCTTTGGGACTCTAGGGATGAGAACTGGAATCGCATCAAAGAAAGGGCAGGGGGCAGCGGCGAAGGCGGGCTTGTCTGGATCGGACAGGACTGTATCCGCGTTTCCAATATGGAACAGGCCCAGTCCATCCTTCTGGATGCCCTGAACAGAACCCCTCAAGACTACAAGGTCTATTGCGCTCTCGCCTTTTTGAACATCGAAAAGGAAGATTACCCGCTTGCGAAACACTATCTCCAGAAGGCCCTGAACAAGACGGAAACGACCCCACAAAAGATATTGGTTTGCTTTCTCCTTTCCCGCCTCTATGACCTCGGTCAGGATCCCGGAAGGGCGGAGGAGATGATACGAAAGATCCGCTACCTGAACCCCTATTGCCCTGAAGCCGTTTATCAGGAAATCGTTTTTCAGTTCCGAAGGGGCAGGACGGCCCCTGCCCTTCACCACTTGATCAAGCTGATCAAGAGGAACAGGGAGTACTATCTGTACGCCCTGATCGATCCTGAACTCGCAGCCCACAGCGAAATGATACATCCGGGTCTGAAAGATCTCCTGGAGGAAACCCGTTCGGAAGCCATCGAAATCACCGGCAGGGCCAAAGAGACCCTGGAAAGAATAAAACAGTGGCTGGATGAAGAGGATAAAGACGCCCTGGAGGCCCGATCGCAATGGAAGAAGGTCGAGGAACTCTCGAGAGTGGACAGCTATTTCGGTTTTCTAGACATCATTCATTTCGGCCGAAATATTATCACCAGAGGACTCAGGGGCATCGAGGAACGCAGGGAGCAACTTTCCGCCGTGCTGGATGAACTGATTGAGCGCACGGATCAATATCTGGCCTTTGTCAAGGGATTCCAATACCCCTTTCTCACAGACACGATAAAGAGAGAACTGGTTCAGTTGCGGGCGAGGCTGAACAAGGACTGGGCCATGAGCGAACCCAAGAAGGCGGGGAGATTCAAGGAAGCCTTTGGGTTGGCCAGGGCCCTCTCAGCCGAACTGGACGAAATAGGCCCCAGGCTTGAAAGACTGGACAAGGTCCGGCGTGCCCTGCTCTTTGTCACTGGATTTTTTAAAAAGAGCCTGATATTTCAGGCCGCCAACCTTCTCGTAGCCATGATCCTATTTCCCATTATGGTCTACTATCTCAATTTCCTTGTTCCCGTCTTTTCAATTACTTCCCAAAACGTCTGGGGCTATCAGAAAGGCGTTCTCATAGTGGGTGGGGTACTGGGCCTGTTTCTGGCCATTGTGTCCACGGCAAAGAGCATGCCCGTGGAAAACGGCCTCAGGCCCGATGCTCATGCAAAATCTCATTCCATCAGTGCGGAGGCATCATGATAGCGTGCTGAAAAAAGGGCGGCCCTTCCTGAAAAGACGTTGCATTTGGTCAACACATATTCGGCAACCTCTTTTCTCTTTTCCTCATCCAGGCCGTTGAAGCCATCTACAAAACCCCGGTCATCGGTTACTTCCGACAACAAAGCCCAGATCTGTTCGGCCCCCATATCAGGTGTCAACCCGAGATCACCCACCGCCGATGCTCCCTGAAACAGATGCCCTGCCTTGACCAGCAGCTCATCAAGATCTCTCTTCAGACGCTCGACCGCTCCCCCAAAATCTACAAACGAAGAACAGCGACCGCTCAAGGGACAAAGGATCTCCTGGTCGGCCACTCTCATGCGTAGACCGATCTGGAACTCTTTCGGTTCCCTTTCGGCCTTCTGGATGATCCCAAAGATCTTCCCCATATTCCGGTTCTCCCCGATATTCATGCCTGTTCAAAAAATCCGGGTTTCGCCATGGACTGGGAAACCGCTCACCCGTATCGCAAAACTTGAACGGCAACATCCGCCGCCTGTCTGAATAGACTTTTCCGTCCCATGAAGGAAGGCCCTCATCGTGCGTCACCCTTCAAAATCATCGTCAACCCGGCAACAAGGAACACAACCCTGTCGGCCATGGCCGCAATTTTTTGGTTCAGGCGCCCGGCCATATCCCGAAAGCCTCTTCCGAGGGGGGTTTCGGGGACGATTCCCATGCCCACCTCGTTGGACACCAGGACCACACTGCTTTGTCTGGCTTCCAGGACCTCCAATAATTCTTCCTGGTACCGAGGCACCTCATTTTCTCCCTTCTCCACCAGGACATTGCTCAGCCAGACCGTCAGGCAGTCCACCAGGACGACCTCGACATGCCGACATCTGTTTTTCAGGGCCTCGGCGATCTCGAGAGGTTCCTCAATGAGGCCCCACTGAGGTCCGCGTGAGGCCCGGTGTTGTCTGACGCGCTCGGCCATTTCGTCGTCAAGGATCCGCGCCGTGGCGAGGAAAAGACGCGAAGGGTAGTGCGCCTCAGTGTGGCCTTGGGCCCAGGAACTCTTCCCGCTCCGGGCACCCCCCAGGACAAGGATCAGTTCATTTTTTGCGTTCATCATCGGCCTGTCTCGAAAAAATCAATTCCTAGGGAAGCACCCACTTTCTGATCCCCTGCACGCGCACTTTTAAGGTGAAGGCAATTTATGGTAAAGAAACCGGTGTGTCAATTCAATAAGCCCTGCGCAGAGAAACTTGCGCTCCAAAGATAGCGCATAAGATATCAGATTTATTTAATAAATTTAAAAGAACGCACGCGCTTTCGGGAACCGTCCTTGTCAAAGCGTCTCTTATGTCTTATGCTTTTCAGTGGGGTGCGGTCAGGATTTTACAGAAACCCCTGCGAGGGCAGGTCGACTGCCTGCTGTTTTTTGATTTTTTGCGGGATCCGCAACCCTTCATGGAGTAAGAATATGGATTGTGAAAGATGCGGAGAGGCCGTCGAGCCGGGGCAAGAGAGGGAATTTCACGGCCGAACCCTTTGCGAAGACTGTTACATGGACGTCCTTTCACCGCCCCGCACCTGTGATCCCTGGGCTGTCCACAGCGCAAAGTCCTTCATGGCAAGCCAGGGGAAAGGAGAGCCGGGTCTCAACAGCACACAGGCCCGGATCCTCGGGGTCCTCCGGGAGACCGGTGGTATCGAACCCGGTGCCCTGAGTGAGAGGCTCCAAATGAAGCCGTCGGATCTCGAGAGGGAAATCGCGGCCCTTCGTCACATGGAAAAGGTTCGGGGTGAACTCAGGGATGGGAAAAAATTCATCGTCTTGTGGTGAGAACAGCTCCAAGCAGGGTCAACGTACGCCCGCTCCGAGAAAATCCCGGCCCCTGCTGAGTTTGGATACTGCTGAAAGTCAGTCCTGCCCGGTGACTTCCGGCTGAAAATGAAAATACAAATAAATTCAGATTAGATTGCTAGGTTGAAGTCTTTTCTGTTTTTCTACAAGCCTATGCCGACTAAAATCCGACATACAGGCGGGCTCCTCTTTGTCGTCCTGTTAGTGCTCAGTCTGAGCCTCTCGGGCTGCCGCCTGACCTATCTGCTCCATGCCGCCGTCGGCCAGGCGAAGTTGCTCTCCGGAGCGGTCCCCATGGAACAAGGCCTGAAGGAGGCTGCCTTGGGCGCCGAAGAAAAGGAGCGCCTGCTTCTGGTCCCCCGTATCAAGGTCTTTGGCGAAGAGGTCCTGGGCCTCAAAAGGACGAACAATTATGAAACGGTCCACCTGGCCTCGCCTCGTCCCCCGCTCTACGTGGTTTCCGCCTGCCCCAGGGACCGTCTTGTTCCAGTCACCTGGTGGTTTCCCATCGTCGGCAGGATGCCCTATCTCGGATTTTTTGATCTCGATAAGGCCAGGGCTGAAAAGAAGAGACTGGTTGAGAAGGATCTCGATGTCAGTCTGGGCAGTGCCGCGGCCTACAGCACCCTGGGATGGTTCCGAGACCCCATAACGCTCAATATGATCGAAGAATCCACCCTCGATTTGGTGGAAATCATTCTCCACGAGATGACCCACACGACGCTCTACATCAAGGGGCAAGGGGCCTTTAACGAGGGGCTGGCCTCTCTGGTCGGTAAGGTGGGCGCCCTGTTTTTTTTCGAGGACCTCCATGGCCCTGCACACCCCTTGACCATGGAGGCCGGGGATGCCCTTGACGACGAACGTCTTATCGCCTCTTACATGGACTGTTTGCTCAAAAGGCTCGAAATCCTTTACAGTTCACCCCTATCCTACGATGAAAAAATGGCACGACGGGAGGAGATATTTTCAGAGGCCCTCAAGGAGTTCGAGGGATTGAAGCCGAGACTCAAAACAGACCGCTTCCGGGCCTTAGGCCATATTCCCCTGAACAACGCCTATTTGTTGAGTGTAGGCCTTTACCACCGGCACTTTCATCTCTTTGAAGAGATGCTCCGAAAAAACGGAAACGACATCAAAGGGACTCTTGACTATCTTCAAGGGCTTGCGGAGCATGGAGGCGATATGCTGGAAAGGATGTATGCGTTTAGCTGTTTGAAAGAGCCCGGCAATTGCGGCCATGGGAGTCTCTTTTCAAAAACGAAGGGCCATGGAAAAGACTAAGATGGCCGGGGCAGCCTAGGCGGACGGCGGACCGGTGTCAGTAGCTGTCAGGCCTTGATTTTCATGGTGTCTCCCCGGTGGTGCTCCGTCCGCCCGAAGCCCGGTGACCATGCGGACACCCCGGCACCGATTTTTTCGTTTTTGAAAAGAGACTCCCATGGCCCCTCCGTGATGGGATAATTTTCAAGAGCCAAAAGTGTTACAAACAATCTCCTCGTATAATATTGGGCCAGAGCCGAGTCCAGGATTTTTCTTAATGTGTCACTTGAGGTCAGGGTCTTCCGGCCTGGATTCTTCGAAAGGTTTTTAAAATCTCGTATGAAGGCCGAACAGACACTGGGATGGAAAGGCAAAAAGAGGTCCAATCGACATTGAAGCCGATCATAAAAAACGGAATCCTCTTCGTTCTCGCAACCTTTTTTTTGGTTCTGACGGGCCTTGCCGGCACCCTTTTCTATTTATACCGCCATCCCGCTTCGATAAAGCCCTTCATCGAAAAGGCCGTGTCCCGTGCGGCCGGGGCCTCTCTCACGATAGAAGACCTCTCCTATTCCCTGAGACCCCTTCGAATTCAAGGTGCCGGCATCCGGCTGGAACCGGGAGAAGCCCTCAAGGGAGTGACGCTCCATATACCGGCCGTTACAGCGGACATGGCAGTGGAGGGCCCCTTCAGTCACCGGCGGCTCGTCTTCAGGATGTTCAAGATCGACGATCTTTCCCTTGTGGTCTCCCAGGGGTACCTCCTCCCGCGATGGGAACCCGGAAAACAAGGAAGTCCCTGGATTTTCGGGGTACTCTCGCGGCTTTTTGCCTTTCTGGTCTTCAGGGATGTGGAATTTCAGGCCGTGGAACTCTCCGGCCGCCGTATTTCCAGTCGGACGGCGGGGCGGTTTGTCGAGGTTTCCGGTATCCGGGCAGGTCTGACACCGGAGCGCCTCATCGAGATCACCTGTGACATCCGCTTCGATTCGATTTCCCGGGGCCTGTACCTCACCGCATCACAGGTTCGCGTCACAACCGAACAGGTCCTCTCACTGGTTGATCCCGAAATCAAGGGTCATATCGCGGCCAAGGAAATCACCTTTAAGAGCGCGACCCTGGACATCCCCGCCGCAGGCTGCAGGGCCGATCTCGTCTTCCACCGGGACCTGAATGCACTCAGCTTCGCGCCCATCGAACTGGCGCTGAAGGGGGCGGCCTTGAAAAGAATCGTCCCTGAACCCGCCCCCCCCCTGGACGTGGATCTTGAGGCCGAAGGCTCCTTCAATCTCACGGATCTCGAAGCCCGGCTTTCCTCTTTCCATCTCACCGTGGGCGAGATCCTCGCAACGACCGGACGTTTAGAGGTGGACATGAGAGGCGCACCGGCCGCCTCCCTGGATTTCGACTGCCGTCTGGCGCCCGAGAGACTGCGCCCTCTTCTCCGGTCCACAATCAGACGGTTCCTTGCACCGGGGACCCTCACCGGGCCGGTATTCCTGGAAGGCCGAACCCGGGCCGCCCTGACCGGCGGCAGGCTCGACTTGGACTGTGAGGTCCGGACACGACTGGTCAGAAATCCCTTTTCCTATGTCAAGGACGGGATACAGGTGCAAGGAGAAATCTCGGCCGAGATCGAGATCTCGGGTGCCATACCCGATCTGGGGGCCCGGGCCGAAGTGGTCTTGAACAAGACGACCCTTTCCGCAAAGGGCGCGACCTCAGGTCCCATGAATGTGGGGCTCAAACTTGTTTATCAAAGACCCGTGATCCGCTTGACCGATCTTGAGGCCCGCAGCCCCCGGTTGGGCTATAAAACAGGCGGCAAGGAGATCGTTCTGGAGGATTGCCTGTTCCAGGCGGCGACGGGCTCTTACGACCTCGACAAGGGGGACGTCCACATCCCCGGGGCCACCCTTGATACCTCCCTCCTGAAAAACCTCGAACTTTCCTTCATGGCCGGCAAAACGCAAAAGTCCTTCACCCTCAAAGGCCGGGACAGCCGCCTGCTGGACAGCGCCGGCGCCCTGGCCCTTTTTCCCGAGGGATGGCAATTCACCGGGATCGACTCCATCGAGGCCCGGGCGATGCAAAAAATGGGCGGAGACTGGTCCGTGGATGCCGAGCTGACCCTGCAGGACCTCACACTGGAAAACCCGGACGCCTCCTGCATGGGCGAAGGAATTTCCTTGAATGCCCGTGTGAAGGGGATCGTCAAACCTGATCTCTCCAATATACAAGCCCGGGGCTCTCTTGATGCGGATGCAGGCGAAATTCTCTTGGACCGTTTCTACTTCAACCTGGCAAAAAACCAGGCTTCGATCCAATGGGAAGGGGCCTATGTCCCCTCCGGAAAGACCTTCGACTTCCCCCGCCTCAGTGCTTCTCTCAAAGACATTGCGACCCTCTCGGTCAAAGGGGTGATGTCTCTGGCATCCGGAAGCCCTGATGTCCACATGTCTTTGAACATTCCCCGGGCCCCGGTGAGCCCGCTCTTTCAGCATTTCCTGCTGGATCCCTTCAAGTTGGAAAGGCCGATTCTTACGGCCTTGGCTGTGGAAGGGGATATTTCCGGGGATCTGGATTTTGTATCCAACGGGGTCGGCGTGTCGGCAAAAGGGACTATTCAATATCAGGAGGGGCGTCTGGCGTCTGAGGATCATGGGGTCCTGTTTCGGGACATCGATCTTCGACTCCCCGTCTGGTATCAATCCGGGACCACCTGGCCCCCTGCAGAACCCCTAAACGGCATGCTCGACATCGGGGCCGTCCATCTGCCCCTTCTTCCTGAACAGGCCCTGAAGCTCACACTACAGGCAGGCCCCAACAGTATTTCCTTGAAGGGCCCGTTCCCGATCGGATTGGAGGGAGGCGTCATCGATGTAGGTGCCGTCTCGTGTCGGATTTCCGAGGCCGCAGGTCTCCTCATTGAAACAAGCCTCGCCTTTGATGATTTCGATTTGGGTCTCATGCTCTCCCCGCATTGGGCAAGAGAGATCCAAGGGACCATGAACGGAAAACTGACCTCGGTAAACTTTCAGGACGGCCGATTGAGGACCCAGGGGGAGATCCTGGCCCATATCTTCGGGGGCAGAATAACCCTCTCTGATATCGGTGCTTCAGGCGTCTTGACCCCAGCCCCTGTCTTTCGTTTAAATGCCGAGTATGAAGGTCTCCATCTAGGTGAAATGACTCGAGACACGGCCTTTGGTCAGATTGAAGGTCTTTTGAAGGGCCATGTCAGAGATTTCGAGATCGCATATGGACAACCGCAGCGTTTCGACCTGCTTCTTGAGACAGAAAAGATGAAAGGAGTCTCTCAGAGGATAAGCGTAAAGGCGCTGGACAATATCGCCCGGATCGGGGGCGGGCAGAGCCCCTTCATGGGGCTTGCAGGCGCATTCGCCTCCTTTTTCAAAGAATTCCCCTATGAAAAAATCGGGGTCAGGGCATCTCTTGAAAACGATGTATTCGCGCTCAACGGTACGATCATTGAAGGGGGTGTGGAGTATCTGGTAAAAAGAAGTAGCTTTTCAGGTGTAAATGTTGTAAATCAAAATCCTGATAATCGTATCAGTTTCAAGGACATGGTCACGAGGATCAAACGGGTTACCACATCAAAGAGCGGGCCGGTGATCAGGTGATAATCCCCGCGATTGGATTAAGAGGAGTCCACGATGAAAAAGTTTCATAAACCCTTGTGGGTTGTCTTTACTTGTCTGGTCCTTTTTGCCTTTGCCTGTGTCACGATCAACATCTACTTCCCGGCTGAAAAGGTGGAATCCGTGGCGGGTGAGATCGTGAACGAGATCCGGGGCAAGAAGGCCGAAGAGGGTTTGAACAAGGAAGGGAATTCCCTGCTGCAACACATACTGGTCGCTCTCGCCCCTTCAACGGCCTGGGCCCAGGACGTCACGAACGTCTCCAACCCCACGATCCGGGCACTCAAAACCAATATGAAGGCCCGATTCGCCCAGATGAAGCCGTTTTATCAAAAGGGTGCACTCACGGAAGGCGGCGATGGGTATGTCTCACTGGGAAACACGGGCGATCTCGGCCTCAAGGAAAAGCGCGATCTAAAAGCCCTTGTGGATGCGGAAAACAGTGATCGTCAAACACTTTACGCTGAAGTCGCCAAGGCCCTCAAGATAGACCCCGGTCAAGTCAACAGGATTGCGGAGATTTTTGCCAAGGAATGGCAGAAACCTGTAAGATAGCGCTCGTCCGGAAAGGTCGTATTTCCGGATGGAAACAAGACAGAGGTTTTTCGCCGGATTCACAGCGGCAAAGGATGAGGCCTGACCCGGCCCCGGCAGGAAGGCTGGTTTTTCCACAAGGCCGTCAGTCTTTTCAGTATTCCAGCCCCGAAGAACAGTCTTACAGAATCTCATGGAAAAGATACCACCCGAGACCTATGACAAATACATAAAGGCCCTCATGGATATAAGCCGGGCCATTACGTCGGATTTGTACCTCGAGGATATCTTGAAACTCATTGTGATGGTCACCGCCAGGGTGACGGGTGTCGAGATCTGTTCCCTGTGGCTGATCGATGAATCGTCGGATCCCATAAAGATCCGCCTCAAGGCCACCCAGGCCATTGACCCCGAATACGTGAAAGACCGGGCCCTGGACAGAGTCGAAGGCGTGGTGGGCTTTGTAGCCACGCACAACCAACCGCTTATCATAAAGGATGTCCTGAAAGAGCCTCGATTCAAAGAAAAGGAAATGGCCCAAAAGCTCGGTCTCGTCTCGATGCTCAGTGTGCCGTTACGCGTCAAGAACGATAAAGTGATCGGCGTACTCAACTGCTTTACATCAGAGCCGCACGATTTCAGCGACACAGAGATAAACCTCATAACGACTGTGGCCAACCAGGCGGCGGTCGCCATTTACAACACTGAACTCATCGTGGAGACCAGGGTCATCCAGGAGGAACTGGAAAAACGGAAACTTCTGGACAGGGCCAAGGAGGTCCTCATGCGCAAGCGCAACATAAGCGCCACCGAGGCCCACCGCTGGATTCAAAAGCGCAGCATGGACTCCAGAAAATCCATGACCATGGTGGCGGAGGCGATTCTCATTTCAGAGGAATTGGAGTAGGCTGCAATTCACATTGCGCGGTTCCACACCTTGACACCGTTGAATGCTGCGATGTAATTGCGGTCCTTCAGGCCCTGCAGGATTTCGGCAAAGACGAGTCAGATGCAGTCTATTTTGACCTAAGGAGGACACCATGAAAAGATGGATGTTTGTCGGAACATTGATGTTTGTCGCAATTTTTTCGGCCGTTGATCTCTTTTCCGCAACCTATGATCTGACGGGCACCTGGAATCATACGATATCCAATAACTTTGCCATTGGAGATATCGGGTGTGTCCCCGCTGCCGACACATCAGGAACATGTACCATAGAACAGACCGGCGACACCTTTACGCTTACCTTTATTTCCGGTGTGGTATGCGATCCACCCGATGCCTGCATTTTTGATGGAAAGGTGGACGGTGACGTTTACACGTCTGTATCCATCTACCCGGTTGATGAAGAAGGCGGGTTGGTTGCAGCTCTCCTGAGATTTACCGCTTCATCGGCCACATCAGCCTCCGGATCAGGGGCCTATGAGTACAGCCACCCCAGCGGAGAATGGGAGTGCATGTGGGGCAATCAAATGGCCCTGGCACGATCAGAGGACCCTGGCGATCCGGGATGGAATGATCCGGAATGGGTGACCGTCAGCGGCATCGTCCGCTACGACGGCAACCCGGTCTGTGCCATGGTCCTGGCCAATGGGCAGCACATGTTCACGTGTGAAGAAGGCGATCATTTCGGCAAGTACAGGCTCAACGTCCCGCTTGATCTCAACGGAAAGATCACGATTCAGGCCTTTGTTTCCGGTTTGGCCCCTTTCCTCACAACCACAGACACATCCGATCTGGAAATAGACATCGACATGCAGCCTTTCAGCCCGGAAAACAGATCGCCGGCCGTGACCGCGGAAACCACGCCCGATTCCTCGGTACCGGTCGGCTGGGCAAGGATAACAGGCACCGTGGATCTGGACGGCACGCCGCTCTGCGCCATGGTCCTGGCCAACGGTCAACACATGTTCTCATGTGATGACAACCTTGGAGCTTATGACCTGACGGTGCCACTGGACGGCCACGGTGAAATCACCCTGTTCGTGTTCGTCAGTGGGTTGCAGCCCTACCAGGTGACCTTTGCACCCTGACACTGAAAGGTGAACGGAGGGCGGAGGGAGCGTGGCGGAGACAACATTCCGGCCCATGCCTGGAGCAGGCATCGTGAAGATGATCGGGTCCTTGTCTGCGTTAGAAAGAAAAAAGGCCGGGCCGCTTTCTCGGGTGCGGCCCCGGTGTCCTGTTCGAAAAGAGTTTTTTTACGGCGTCAACCTTCCTGCCTGGCCTTTTTGTAAGCGTCCCGCAGTTCACGCTTGAGTATCTTCCCTGCCGGATTCTTGGGCAGGGCATCCACGAAATCCACAGACTTCGGGGCCTTGAACCGGGCCATCCGCTCCTTGCAGAATGTGATGATCTCCTCTTCCGTGACCGCCTGCCCCTGCTTCAGGACGACGACGGCATGGACCTTCTCCACCCAGTAGGCATCCGGAAGACCGATGACCGCGGCCTCCTGGACGGCGGGATGCGCGTAGAGGATCTCCTCCACTTCACGGGGAAAGATATTCTCCCCGCCGGAGACGATCATATCCCTTTTTCTGTCCACAATGTAGATGTGGCCCTGCTCGTCATAGCGTCCCATATCACCGGTGTGGACATATCCGTCGATGACCGTCTCACGGGTCTCTTCCGGTTTGTGCCACCACTCCTCCAAAACGCCCTTGCTGTGGACAATGATTTCACCCACCTCCCCAGGCGCCACGTCCTTTTCCTCCTCGTTTACGATCCGGACATGGACCCCGATGTGGGGAAACCCGGCCGAGGCCAGGGTCTTCTGCTCTTCGGGCGGGCGGCCCAGGAGGTCGTGCTGCTTTCTTGACAGCATGGTGACACAGGGTCCGTCTTCTGTGGACCCGTAAAACTGGAGAAAGATGGGACCCCACTTCTCCATTCCCCTCTTGAGCAGTTCCACCGGCATGGGAGAGGCGGCATAAAACATGCGTTTCAGGCTGCTGAGATCGTATTGGTCCACGTCGGGCAGGGCGAGGAAGGAGGCCAGATGGGTCGCCACGATATGGATGTCCGTGGCCCTTTCATCCTGTATGGCCTGGAGCGTGGCCCCGGGATCAAAGGAGATCTGGGGCATGATGACATTACTCCCGCCTACAAAGAAATACCCCCACATGTTCTTTGTGCCGCCCACATGAAAGAGTGGCATGATCTGGATGTGCTTGTCCCCATGCTCCAGGGTGAGGGCCACGGCAAACCTCCGGGTGTCGTCCATGCCGCGGGCCTGGGTGTAGAGGGCTCCCCGGGGGACGCCGGTGGTGCCGCTGGTGTAGAAGATAAAGACCGGGTCCTCCTCCCGCACCTCGACATCCGGTTCATCGTCGGGATACCGGGCCGTCAGATCGCCGTATGAAATCATGTCCGGCCCGGTGCCTTTGAAAAGGATGACGTTTTTTACACGAGGCAACCGGGGCCTGAGGGCCTGGACGGTCTCGACCATCTCCGGGCCGACAAAGAGGGTCGTGGCCTCCGAGTAGTTGATGAGGTAGTCCAGTTCATCCACCTTCAGCCGGGCGTTGTAAGGCGATGAGACAAAACCGCCCTTCATGGCCGCAGCGTAGACATCCGTGTATTCGATGCAGTTCCAGGAATAAACGCCGAGCACCTCCCCCTTTTTGACGCCCATGTCGGTCAGGGCGTGGATCAGGCGGTTCGTCCGTGCATTGCATTGGGAGAATGTCACCCGTTCCTCACCGCATTTAAAGGCCATTTGATCCGGATAGAGCAAGGCATTTCGATAAATGATATCCCCGTAGGTCCCGACCTTGTATCGGGAGAGCTCCTTGAGTATGAATTTCTCTGACATGTTACCCTCCCCTTACAGGCACCCGGATTCCGTGTCCGGGATGTCTGACACCCTATTGCGCAGCTGATGCAGCGCGGTTTCCTCCTGAAGAGACCGATGGCCTCGTCAGGCCATGACTACTTGCCCTGAAATTCGGGTTTCCTCTTTTCGCGAAAGGCGGTGACCCCTTCCTTAAAATCCCTTGTAGACATGATAGAGGTCTGGAGATCGTCCTCCATGCGCAGGCCTTCTTCCAGGGACATGCTCAGGCCCCTGAGCATGCACTCCTTGGCGCATCTCACCGCAAGCGGCCCCGCCTCGCAGATGGCTTCGGCCATTTTTATGGCCTCGTCCATGAGCCGGTCCAGGGGGACGACCTTGTTGACAAGGCCTATCCGGTAGGCCTCCGCGGCATCGATGGTCTTTCCCGTAAAGAGCATTTCGGCGGCCAGACGGACCGGTATCGTCCGGGGCAATCTCTGGGTCCCGCCCCCTCCGGGACAAAGGCCCACTTTCACCTCCGGCAATCCGAACCTGGCATTTTCGGATGCGATCATGATGTCGCAGGCCAGGGAGATCTCGAGCCCCCCTCCGATGGTCAGGCCGTTGTTGGCTGCGATCAGGGGCTTCCAGATATCGAGCGTACGAATGACTGCGGTCGGTCGCTGCCATTTCTTGTCCGTTGTTCTCTGGACAAGGGGAAGATAGTCGTTGATGTCCACCCCTGCACTGAAGACCTTGTCTCCCGTTCCGGTGATAATGCCGACCCACAAATCGTCGTCATCACGAAAATCGTAGAGGGCATCCTGAAACTGCTGCATACCCTCCACATTCATAGCCCCCATTGCTTCAGGCCTGTTGATCCTGAAGATGGCGATTCGGTTCTTCTTGGTATATTCGAGGATAGCCATGGTTCCCTCCTGGAATTTTCATGTGGAGTCTATTCCCTTACGACAGCCCTCAGCAGGCGCGGGACGCACTTGTCACCGGTCTCATCGTGGCCGGAGGATTGTCTGTCAGTGGCCTAATAAATGACGTGATGACCACAGTGGGTCACAATGGTTTGTCCGGTAATGGCGCTTGATTCGTCCGATGCAAGGAACACAGCGGTAGCGGCGACCTCGTGTTCTTCGGCCGCCCTTCCAAGGGAATAGTTGGCCGTAAGTTTAGCCCATAATTCATCAAAGGGAACTCCCAGGGCCTCGGACCGGCCCTTGACCACGCTGATGATCCGTTCCCCCTTTACAGCCGCCGGGCTGATGGCATTGACCCGGATGTTGTGTTCGCCGACCTCCACGGAAAGGGTTTCCGTCAGACCGATGACGCCCATCTTGGCACAGCAGTAAGGGCTTCGCATGGGATAGCCGCCCCGGCCGTCGCCGGCCCGCCCGCCTTCAGCGGCCA
Source organism: Desulfatiglandales bacterium (assembly GCA_049366815.1). GTDB lineage: Bacteria > Desulfobacterota > DSM-4660 > Desulfatiglandales > HGW-15 > CAYNYM01. The sequence continues at coordinate 54,156 of JBMNCO010000101.1, forward strand.
TGTTGATGATGATGCCGCTCTTTTGCGGGATCATGTGTTTGAGGGCGTATTTCGAGCAGAGCATGCTTCCGGTCAGGTCGATGGACAGGACCTTGTTCCAGTCCTCCAGCTTCAGGTCCACCACCCCGGCGGTAGGCCCTCCTATGCCGCTGTTGTTGACCAGAATGTCGATCCTGCCGAAGGTCTTGAGGGTTTCCTCCACCAGGCGCTCCACCTGTTTCTCATCGGTGATGTCCGTCTGAACGGCCTTTGCCCTGCCCCCTTTGGCCTCAATCTCCGCAACGGTCTCTTCCAGTTTGGACAGCGTGGTCGCGGCAACCACGACGGCCGCGCCCTCGGCTGCAAAGGCAAGGGCAATGGCCTTGCCGATGCCCCGTCCCCCGCCCGTAATCACGGCAACCTTGTCTTTAAGTCTCATGAAGGTCCTCCTTGCTTTTATGTTGTTGAGGGTGGTGTGGCCCCTCAGGCCGGAAACATCTCCCCTTCTTTCATGACTTCGACTTCCTGTCCCTGATGGCCATGGCGATCTTTTCAGGTGTCACGGGCTGTTCCTTGAACCAGATCCCGGTGGCATCGTGGATGGCGCTGACGACCGAGGGCGGTGCACTCACGATGGCCCCTTCGGAGGCCTCCTTGGCCCCGTATGGCCCGTGGGGGTCGTCGGTGATGATATCGATCACCTCGATCCGTGGGCTGTCCAGGGAAAGGGGCATCTTGTAGTCCGCCAGGTTCGAGTTCAGGGTGCGGCCCCGGTCCATCCTGAACTCCTCATAGAGGGTCTGTCCCAACCCCTGCACGGCCGCCCCCTGGTTCTGGGCCTCCACGTTAATGGGGTTCAGGGGTTTGCCGCAGTCGTGGGCGATGATCATGTCCGTACACTTGACAAAACCCGTTTCCGTATCCACGCTCACCCTGGAGAGCTGCGAGGTGAAGCTGTAGGCGGTGCCGGCATTACCCGCACCCCTGTCAAAGTCCAGCACATCGATGCCGTACTGGGAATAGCCCTTGCCCAGGATCACCGCACCGGAACCTGAATAGGAGGCCACCTTGGCCAGATTTTCAAAGGGCATGACCTTATCCGGCGATCCCTTGACCGAGACCTTCCGATCCCTGAAGACGATGTCCTCGGGACTGCACCCCCACTTCTCGGCGGCAGCCGTGGCGAGTTGCCCTTTCACGTCCTGTGCCGCCTTGCGGGCGGCCTCACCGGCCAGGACCGTGACACGGCTGCCGTAGCTTCCGGCGTCACAGGGGGTCAGGGCCGTATCCACCCGCTTGATATCCACATCTTCCACCCGCAGCCCCAGTTCCTCGGCGATGATCTGCACCAGGACCGTGTCCGAGCCCTGGCCGCAGTCCGTGGCGCCGGTCAGGTAGTCGATCGTCCCGTCCTCACAGAGCCTCACCACGGCCCCGCAGGACTGGTGGCCCCGCTGACGCGCCCCGCTCAGGTAGGAGGTGCCCGACAGCCCCACACCTTCAAGGACAGGGCCTTCGGCCGTCTTTTTCCTTCCCCTCTCTTTCCACTCGGGCCTCTCGGCCAGGGTCTCGAGCCCTTCGCTGAGGCCGCAGGAGTCCACCGTGACCCTGTTGACCGTCGTGTGGGGGGCCGTAACGGCGTTCTTGAGCCTCACCTCCAGCGGATCAATCCCCAACTCTTCGGCCATCATCTCCATCTGGATCTCCGCTGCAAAACGCGTGTGGGTCACCCCGTGACCCCGCATGGCCGCGCCAATGGGATTGTTGGTAAAGATCCGGTAGGCGTCGTGCCTGTAGTGGGGGAGCTTGTAGGGCAGAGTGGTCATGCAACCGGTAAGATACATGGTCAGAGGCCCGATCGCCGTGTGCCCCCCTCCGTCGGCGATCACACGGGTCTGCAGGCCCGTGATGGTTCCGTCCTTCTTCATGCCCATCTTGCTGTAGACGATCATGTTGTGACGCCTGCGGCAGGTCATGAGGACCTCTTCCATGTTGTAGACGAACTTGACGGGCCTGCCCGTCCTCTTGGAAAAGAGACAGGCACAGAAGTCCCCGGCCAGGGAATCGTTCTTGGTCCCCCCGAACCCGCCCCCGATAAAGGGCTGGATGACCCTCACTTTGTTGAGGGGCAGGTTGAAGCAGGCCGCCAGGTGCCGGTAGACAAAATAGGGGCTCTGCTTGGCCGCCCAGATGGTGATCCCGGAGGAATCCCAGAGGGCCACCGCCGCCGGGGGTTCAAGATAGCCGGTAATCACGCGCCCCGTTTCGAAACGTTCCTCCCGGACAAGGTCTGAATCCCTGAAGGCCTTCTCGACGTCCCCGAAATCCATGTGAAATTCCCAACTGACGTTGTTTTTCGCGTGATCGTAGAGCTGGGGCGCCCCCTCCTTCATGGCCTCCTCAGGATCATAGACCCCGGGCAATTCCTCGTACTCCACCTTGATGAGTTCCGTGGCCTCCTCGGCCGTGTCCTCGTCCACGGCCGCAACGGCGGCCACCGCCTCGGCCAGGTACCTTACCCGGTCGTCCGCCAGGGGCGCCTCGTCCCGGGTCTTGGGCATCCAGCCCCATCGCCATCCGTGAAAATCCTTTCCTGTCAGGACGCCCTTCACGCCTGGAAGCCGCTCCGCCCGGCTCGTATCGATGTTCAGGATCTTGGCATGGGCATGGGGGGACCTCAGGATCTTGCACCAGAGCATGCCGGGCATCTCGTAGTCGGCCGCATATTTGGCCTCCCCGGTCACCTTGGCCCTGCCGTCGACGCGGGGTATCCTTTTACCGATCACAGAATACGCTTCCATGCCTACCTCCCCCCTTTCATCCTCTCAGCGGCCGCACCGATCGATTCCACGATCTTGGTGTATCCCGTGCATCTGCAGAAATTGCCCGCGATGCCCTCCCGCATCTCTTCTTCGGTGGGATTCGGGTTCCGGTTCAAGAGGTCCTTGGCCGACATGATCATGCCGGGTGTACAGAAACCGCACTGCATCCCCGCGTGCTCGAAAAAGGCGTCCTGGATCGGGTCGAGGGTGTCTCCTTCCGAAAGGCCCTCGATGGTCAAGATCTCCTGCCCGTCCGCCTCGACCGCCGGGACCAGGCAACTGTTCACGCTCTTGCCCCCCATGATCACGGTGCAGGAACCGCACTCTCCCTGGCCGCAACCCTCCTTGGTGCCCGTCAGGTGCAGGTCTTCACGGATCATCTCCAGAAGGGTCCTCCAGGGCTTCACCCGCAATGCATGGGGTTTGCCGTTCAGCACGAATCGGATTTCTTTTGTCTCCATGAGTTGATCTCCTGTTTCCATGTCCAAAACATCCTATCTCGAAAGGACCTGCCGCAGACACCGCTTTACAAGGACTTCCACCATCATCCGGCGGTATTGGGCCGAACCCCTGTGATCGTCGATCGGACGGGATTCCTCGGAGGCCGTCCCGGCCGCTTCCAGAATCGCTTCGTCACGCACCGCCCTGCCTCTGAGCATGTCCTCCGCCCTCAGGGCCCGCATGGGGGTGGGCGCCACCGCACCAAGCCCGATCCTCACGTCCCCGAAGGATCCGTTCTCACCGCCTGCCACGACGGCCACACCCACGACGGCCAGATCCATCCGGCTTCGCGGTGACAGCTTGATATATACGCCCGTACGGCCGGCCGGCAAGGGTGGAATCCGAATCTCCCTCACCATCTCACCGGGTTCAAGCCACGTCTCCCCGGGCCCTTTGAAAAATCGGTCCAGTTCGATTTCCCGCTCTCCCCCCTTTTTCACGCACACCACCTTTGCCCCCAGACACAGGAGGGCCGGCGCCGAATCGGCGGAGGGGACCGCGCTGCAGATATTGCCCACGATGGTACCCCGGTTCTGCACCTGGGTGGAGGCAATGCTGCCCGCCGCCTGACTGAGAACAGGGTACTTCTCCCTGACCAGGGAAGAATGGGCCACAGAAAAAATGCTGGCCAGGGCCCCGATCTTCAACCCCTTTTCCCGGTCGTAAACAATGGTGTCCAGACCCGGTATACCCTTGAGATCCACCAGGACCTCAGGGGCCTTGATCAGTCGGGCCTTCAGCTTGGGAATCACATCGGTACCCCCGGCGTACACCTTCAAACGACCGGAGTCCGCCCCTGCCAGTATATCCAGGACCTCTTCCATGGTCCCGGGCTTGACATAGTCAAATCGCGGCAATCGCCTATAAAAAGTGACCACTTTCCCCTCTCCTTTCTTTGCTTCCATCCTGCGCGTGGTTTTCTGAAAACCCATGCAAGATCGTACACGCCGCACGCCGGCGGCCCCCTATCCCCCGCCCAGGGGTATCAGGGCGATGTCCACGGCATCACCCTCCCTCAGGGGTGCCTTCAGGCCGGCGGGATGGAACCAGATCTCTTTGCCGTTGAGGCTCACCTCGATGTCCGGCCGAAGCTCTCCCGTGACGGCGTCGAGCATGACAAAGTCGATTTCCCCTCCAATGTGCCGCAGCAGGTCGGTCATGGTGGTCACGGATTCCGGCAGCACCATCTCGGGCGATCCCGTCTGAGGATAGTTGAAATTGCTTGTCAGTCGTATCGTGGTTGGCATCTTTTACGGAAACCCTGTCTCGTATTTTTCACCGCGGCGGCCCTTTGAGAACCTCCCCATTGGACCGGGGCCATGGGCCGAACCGCCATGCCTTTTCAACCGAATGAAGTCGTACACCATTTTTTGTACCGATCGGTAAATAATATTCAACAAGTTTTTCTGTGTCAATGTTTTTTTTGGGGACCGGGGATGACGCCCCTCGGTCCGATCTTGTCAAGTCCCGGATCGGGGCCGAGATGATCTGCGACCGCCCCCCTGTGCTCCCTTTGCTCTCCCCTTATCCGGGATCCCCGTTTCCATGGTCTGGGGCAAAAGGGCTGGCCCTTTGCCTGATAGACCCTGCAGTGCAAAACGAAGCGCCGATTCCGCCATATCCTCGATCTCTTCCTTCCTGTCGGGATCGAACCAGAAGGTCATCCAGGTCATCATGCCCAGGAGGAAAAGGGCGGCCCTCGAGGGCGAAACATCCGTCTCGATGATTTTCTTTGACCGAAGTTCCGAGATGGTTTCCCTCAAAAGCACGTAGTGTCTCTTCCAGATGGTTCGTATCTTCGTAAAATACTCGTCCTTTATGGACATGGTCTCATGGATCAGGACCTTCAGTTCAGGATACCGGCAGACCATCTTGGTAAACTCCCGGATGATGAATTGAAGTCGTTCCCAGGGGTCGAGGATGGACGTTGCCTGATCCAGGTACGGCCCAAGGTAGGTTTGAATAGACCTCATGTGGCAGGAGAAAAAGAGGTGTCTCTTGCTTTCGAAAAAATAGTAGAGAGAAGGCTTGTTGATGTGAGCGGCATTGCAGATATCATTGGTTGATGTGGCATTGTATCCCTTTTCTAGGAACAGCCGGGTGGCCACGTCCAGAATGGCCTCTTTTTTTAGAACGGTTTTCTTTTTTTCAGTGTTCATAGCAGCGTGTTCACAGATCAACGGGTTTGTGGTCAGGGTCGGCGGAGGCCTTTTTAATCCACCTCATCGTCCTGGCATCCGGAAAAGACCGCTTCGGCCTTTTCCGCCGTCCCTGGAAATTTTCAGAATCCGGAAATCGCTCTTGTCCGGAAATATGCTTTTACTAAAAAACCTCGTAACGGTTCAGGTTGGTTAGGCTGTAGGCTGAAGGCTATGAGTTTCCTATGATCACGCAGGTTCCCTTACTGCGACACCTCACAGCCTAAATGCCTACAGCCTATCTGGCTGAGTAGTACAAAAACCTCAAAAAATGTCAACACTCCAGGCCTAAAACATCATGGCCGGCAGCCACAGGGCCATGGCCGGGAAAATCATGATCATTACCATGGCAAGAAGACTCAATCCAACGAAAGGGAGCGCGGCCATGTAGATATCCATCATGGTGGTGTCTTCAGTGGTAACGCCTTTCATGACAAAAAGGCTCATGCCGAAAGGCGGCGAAATGCCGGCCACCTCTATGTTGATGAGGAAGAGCACGGCGAACCAGACCGGATCAAAACCCAGTGAACGGACGATGGGGACGAAGATCGGCAACGAGACCATCATGATGGACACGACATCGAGAAAGCCCCCGAGAAAGAGCACGACGATCTGCATGAAGATGATGAGGACCATGGGCTGAACGGAGACCTCCTTTGCGAGATTGGTCAGACCGGCCGTTGCCCCGCTGAAGGCGAGGATCTGGCTGAATGCGGCCGCGCTCGCCAGGATGAGACAGATCATCCCGGAAACGGAAAGGGTTCCTCTGATGGATTTCTTGATGACCCTCCAATTGAGTCGTCCATAGAAGGAGGCGACGACCATGGTCCCGATCGCCCCGGTTGCTGCGGCCTCGGAGGGCGTGGCTACACCGAGGAAAATCACGCCCACAACCAGAAAGACGACCACCCCCTGGGGCACCACGTATTTGACCGTAGCCATGACCTTTGCGGAAAAGGGCACCGCTGCGATCTCGTAGTGGGGAGCGATGGACGGCTGGAGCCGGCATCGGACAACGATATAGGCCGCGTAGATGAAGGCCATGGTGAGCCCAGGGATAATGATGGCGATCAGGATCCTGCCGATGGAGATCTCGGCAATGGCCCCGCACAGGACCGCCAGGGCACTGGGCGGAATCATCATGGCCAGGCCGCCGCTTCCCAGGATCGGGCCGAGGCTCATGGATTTCCGGTATCCCCGCTTCTCCATTTCAGGAGAAAGGGACGAACCGAGCAGGGCGACGCTGGCCAGGCTGGTCCCCGTCAGGGTGGAAAAGAGGGTGCCCGCGCCGACGCTAAGGAGACTCAACCGCCCTGGAAGCCGACCCAGCCACTTGTCTATCGTCTCGATCAGGACAGGGGCGATCCCCGAGTGAAACATGATTTCACCCATGAGGATAAAGAGGGGGATGGGCAGCAGAATGAAGGTGTTGAGACTGGTGTAGACGGAATCAATGAGGTTCTCCAACCCTGTCAGACCGCCGAAGAAGACATACATGCCCACCACATTGATCAGCATGAAACAGAAGGCCACAGGCATCCCCGACAACATCAGAACCACCAGGGCGCCGAAAATGATAAGGAGTATAAAGGGCCATTCCAAGACGGGTCACCTTTTTCTTGAAGCGGGGCCCGGGGCTTCAGATGCCCCGGGATCTCGCCCGGCGGCCTTCCAGAGCCGGAGGCTGGCGCGCGCCCGAAAAATGAACTGCAGGGCCATAAGAAAACTTCCCACAAAGATAACCGCAATGATGAGAGACTTCGGAAGCATGAGGATGGTCGGCGTCCTGTAAGCCATGTCGGCAAGGTACAGAGAGACCTTGACTCCATAGAAGGAAAGCACAAAACAGATCAGGGCGCCGACAATGGAGGTCACGCCGTTGAGGAGGTACTGGGTCTTCCGGTTCAGGGAATTGAAAAAGAGGTCCATCTTCACGTGCCCCTCGTTTTTCAGGACCCAGGCACCGACAAGAAATGGGATATAGAGCAGGATGTAGCCGGCGATCTCGACCACCCAACTGGTGGGCCGGCCGAAGAAGTACCTCAGGCAGACCTCGAGACCCACGCTCAACATCAAAAAAATGAGAAGGATACCCGCAAAAAATACCAGAGTTCTGATCACCCATTCATAGGCCCATTCGAGCCTGTCGATCATTTTCATTTCCTCTTCTCATCCATTCCGGTCATCCATTCCGGGCCGGCGCCTCCCTGCCACGGGCACTGCAGAGGCAAGGAGTACCGGGAAGCCGGACGCCGCGTCGGAGCCAAGGGGGGAAAAGAAACCCTTTCTCCGCACTCTCCCCGCGATCCTTCGCAGACTCCTGAGGCCCCTAGAACGACCCTCAGGGTTTGGTGATCTTCTTTTTCAGATTGGGTATGACATCCCCGGGGAATCTCTTCTGGGCACCTTTCCAGGCACCCTCCCGGGCGGCCTTCTGGAACCACGCCTCGACATCCGGCGCAAGCCTTACGATTTCCGCACCGCCCTCTTCAACCTTCTTCAGCGCCGCAGCCCGCTCTTCGGCCTCGTACACAGGAAATTCCTTTTCGAATTCTGTGATGGCCTCTATCAGTATCTGCTGCAGGTGTTCAGGCAGACTGTTCCACTTCTCGAGATTGACGGGCAGTGCCACAGTACTCCGGTAAATTCCGGGAAAGATAATGGCCTTGCTCACTTCGTGGATGCCGAACTGCATGCCCACGGGAAGAGAGGTGACCACACCGTCCACAACCCCGCGTTCCATGGCGGAGTGGTATTCCGGGATGGCCAGGGTGGTGACGCTGGCACCCAGCTCTTGATAGAAACCGTGAAAGGACGTGCTGCCGCCCAGTTTGAGGCCCTTGAAATCCTCTATCCTTGTTGCGCGTCTTTTCAGATAGAGGAAGAAATACCCCGGCTCCGTGGCCTCACCCCGCCCCAGATAGTATAAACCCCTCTTGGCGTACATATCCCTGATGTACTCGTAGATCCCGTGCTCTCTCTCCTCGGAGGCGGAATAGTCGGAAAGGCTGGTCTCGTTTGCGCCGTTTACGACGGCCTCCAGAAAGGCCGTGGGTATGGTGGCCATGTCGATGACACCCTTCTGCACGGAGACGGCGAGATTGAAGGCGGGAATGGCCTCGGGCCCGCCCCGCACATTGATGATGAGTTCCCCCTTGGCGCGCTCATTGACCTTGTCGATGAAACTCTCCTTGAACTTCTGAAATTCCACCCTGTTGGCAAGCGGCACAAAGGAGACAAAGTTGAGTTTTATAGGATCTGCGGCCTTTGAAACAGTCGGTGAAATGAATAAGGTGACCAGAAACAATCCTAGGACAATAACCGCCGCTGCGCCTGTGAGATGTTTCCTGTTTCTCATTGAATCCCTCCTTTTTCGGTTAGAATTTTGTCAAAATAAGGGATACATCCGCTGAACGGTCCGTCTCGCCAAGATCTCCCCTGCCCTTGGTATGACCTCTTATCAACAGTATAGTTTCGGCCTTTTGAAAAAGCGCTTGAATTCGGGCCCTGGGAATGGGTCGGTTTTCAGAAGGCTAAAGTGTTACTGCAAATACAGTCACCAACAATCGCCTGTGTCCTATCTTCGTGTTCTTCGTGTTCTTCGTGATCTTCGTGGTTGGACCCATGTCCCCCTATTACCACGCAGGCATGAATCAAAGCAGCTAGTCTTCCAAAATAGCGACCGCGCGCACCCAGCCTCCTCCCGCCCTTTCGATCTTGATCGGGAAGACGGCGACCTTGAATCCGAAGGGTTTGGGGATATTTCTCAAATTCGTCAAGTTCTCGATGTGGCAGTACTCCCGTTCCTTACCGGCAAAGTGCGCGGCCCAGAGTTTCTCCTTCCGCCCCCTGCGCACCTCCTCGGCCATGACATCGAAGGGTTTGTCCCAACCCCAGGCGTCGATGCCCATGACCCTGACACCCTGATCAATCAGCCAGAGGGTCGTCTCCCCGGTTGCACCGGGGTGGACGTTCATGTATTCCGGCCGGCCGTAGTGCCCGTCCGAGACCCCCGTCATGAACAGAACGATGTCCAGGGGTTTCAGTGTGTACCCGATCTTTCCAAGGGCCGCCCGGACGTCCTCCACATCGATCTCCTCTCCGGCCTGTTTGTGGGTGAAGTCCAGGACCACCCCGTCTCCGAAGCACCATTCCAGGGGGATTTGATCGATGGTTTTTGACGGCTTGCCCTCCGAGGTCGGTCCGTAGTGCCAGGGCGCATCGAGATGGGTCCCGCTGTGTGTGGTGAGTGTGACCTTTTCCACGGCCGAAAACTTTCCGTCCGGGAAGTCATCTTCTTTGAGCCCGAATGCAGGGCCGAAAATTGCGGCACCCTCCTTATGATCAATATACTGAATGTCCACTTTCAGCATGCTGTCAGGCGGGGTCTGCTGCACCGGCACGCTGAGGTCGATGATCCGAATGTCTCCCATTTCTCTCCTCCTTCGCCTTTCCCTCTCTTGGCCTCCACACAGGGGTGAGAACACGATGAATCCGTCCCAATAACTTTACCTACTGGTAAATAAAAACCATAAGGGCGAGCCCTTGTCAATCTTTTTCGCACGCGCATGCCTGGCATAAGGATATACGGCATCAAGGCGTTTGTTTAGCAGAGCATGGGCCGGTCCAGGCAGGGTCCGGGGTGTTCTCTTCGCTCCGCTCCCTCAGCCGTCCATGGCTCCGGTCCATGCGGATGAGAACGCCATCGAGGGCGGTCCATTATTCATTGGCTTTTTTTAGAAAAACGGGGCATTGTACCCTGGAGTCTGAAAGATCATTTTGAACAATCCTCAATAGGTGCGAGGCCGGGGTATGGGGGAAAGCCTGCTGGAGGACAAAAGGGTCCTCATCGTCGATGATGAACAGGACATTCTTGAAGTGCTGGAAGAATTGCTGAGCGCGTGCCGCGTCGTAAAGGCCTCAACCTTCGAAGAGGCAAAAGAGCTTCTGGAGACCCGGTCTTTTGACCTGGCGGTTCTGGATATCATGGGCGTGGATGGTTACCGGTTGCTGGAGATTGCCAACAGACGAAAGGTGATCGCGGTGATGCTGACCGCCCATGCCTTGACGCCTGATAACATCGTAAAGTCTTTCAAAGGAGGCGCGGCCTCCTATCTTCCCAAAGATCAGATAGACGGGATCGCCACCTTCCTCGAAGAAGTCCTGGAGGCCGAAAAACAGGGGGAACACTTCTGGTGGCGCTGGATGGAGAGGTGGGGTGCGTTTTATGACGCGAAATTCGGTCCGGACTGGAGAAATGATGACAAGGAGTTCTGGGAAAAATTCCCATGCTGGGTTTGACGTCATTTATTGAATATACCCACCACCACATCCCATACACGCCTTGGAAGGGGAACAGGGTCTTTCTTTTTCATGCGGTCGAGATCATGAGCGCGTTCATCTCCATCCTCCTCAACGGCATCTGTTTCAGGGACCTCCTCAAAGAGGGAAAATCTTAAGACCCCTTGGATAAAGGGGCTTTCCACCGGATCGATATCCAATATCGAGGCATACCTCTGAATCTTCCTGACCGCGGAATCGAGCAACCTCAGGACCGCCGCGTGGGACAGGCTGAAGCTCGGTTCGAACCGCTGGACCAGCTGATCAAGCAACCCTTCACACTGCTCCGGCCGGTAAGCACCGGCGATTTCACACAACGCATTGGCAAAGATTGAAAAGTGTCGAATCTTATCCAGGCTGGAATCTGGCCTTTCAACAATACCGCCCGGCAGACTGCGCATGCTGTATACAATGCCTTCGGGGAATTTCCACTCACGTGCGACACTGACCCCCAATTCGTCCAGGGATATCCCCAGGACGTTGAGTGCTGCACGCTGCATGTCCATACCGTCCTTGACCACCTGGGCCTTTATCTCCGCATATTCTTCAGGAAAATAAAATATCGTCAAATTTTTGCCGAGGTTATGGAGCATGGAACAGATAAAGCCTGCTTCCAGGTCCTTGATTCCTTCTCGAGCGGCCACATCCCTCGCTATCATGCCGCTCATAAAAGATTTGATCATTTCATCCCTGATCTCCGTTGACGCCGATCCCTGCCCGATGTGAGAAAAGAGCACCAGGCTGGAGGCCGCCAGTCTGATCTGCTCATAACCGAGGAGGATGACGGCCTGTTTGATACCGGAAACACCTCCCTTGGCCTGCCTGTAGAAGGCGGAATTGGCCAGTTTGAGAAGTTTGTTTGTCAGTGCGTAGTCCTTTAAAATGATATGGGCGAGTTCAGATACAGAGGATTTACTCTCGAGAGACGTTTTTTCGTTAATCTCCGTAATGCTTGCGGAGAAGGCGGGGAAATCGGTCTTATGCCGCATCCGGCGCAGCAGAAATTCGACGGTACTATGGGTCTGTTTCTTCCCTGCTGGAGCCTTCATGACTCCCTTTTTCATCCCAAGATAGGCCTCGATATCCTTTTCCATCGCCATGGCATCGGGATATCTGGCCCTCTGTTCTTTTTGCAGCGCCCTCAAAGCGATGCCGTCGATTCCTTTGTCCACATCCTTATTCATCAACGACGGTGCGACACTCGGTTCATAAAGGATCTTGTAGATCATGGCGAAATCATTCTCAGCATCAACGGCCTTCCGCCCGGTAAGCATCTCATAAAAGATGAGACCGATTGAAAAGACATCCGAACTCGGATTGAGAGGCCTTTCAGAGAAGTTCTCCGGCGCCATGTAAGGCAATGAACCCCACACAACATTTCCGTTTTGAACATTCATCCCCAGCTTCTGCGAGATACCAAAATCAGTGATCCGTGCCACGCCCCCTTTCGAGATCAGGATATTCGACGGCTTGATGTCCCTGTGAACGACCCCGTTCCGATGGGCACAAGCGACGCCACGAAGGATCTGTTGAATGAGCTTCAGGATCTGAGGTATGGGAAGCGGGCCCTTTCTTAACAGCCGCTCAAGAGACACGCCGTGGACATATTCGAAAACCAGATAGGGGATTCCTTTCGATTCTCCGGCCTCAAAGATGGGCACGATATTGGGATGTTTCAGCTTCCCTACGATACCGGCCTCTTGGAGCAGTGATTTTTGAAGGGAATTCTGATCGGCGGACCCGGCATGAAGGGCCTTGATCGCCACATAACGCTGAAGATAGGCATCCTTTGCCAGGAAAACGGCCCCCTGGGCTCCCTTGCCGATCCGACGAATGATCTGGAAACGGCCGATCCTGTATGAAACACCCTTTTTCATCTTGTGAACAAAAGACTCCCCGTATGATTTCAGGCCGTCGAACGGCGTGACAGATCAGCAAACTTAATATTTTCATTGCGTTGGGGACCATTTTGAGAGGTTTTGGCAAAAAGATCAAGGAGGATCTTACCGGGCGCAAGGATGACGTCAAAAAGTTCGCCGGGACATGGGAACCGAGGGAGGTGAGGCGCGCCGGGATGTCTTTCCTTTTGACCCTGGAGGGAAAATCATCTATAGTTCAGGCCAAAATGGAAAGAGATACGGCGGCATACATGAAATGGGCATGCCCTGGGCTTCAACTTCCCTTGCCGACAACCGGCCCCCATGAAAGAGAAGACTGATGATGAATCGCTACGATATTGTATTTGTAGGTCATTTGGCTACGGCTGAAATTATCCCTTTTGAGGCCCCCCCTTTTATCGAACGGGGCGGTCCGGCGTTTTTTGGCCCCATAGCGGCTTCCTTCCTCACAAAAAGGATTGCCGCCGTGACAAGAGTAGCCGAGAAGGAAGGAGAGCTTCTGGAACCACTGAAGGCCGCGGGGGTTCATCTCTTTGTACAGCCCCAAGAGACCGCCCGCATACGGGTCATCCAGACCAGCGGGAATGTGGACGAGAGGCAGATCTTTCTCATAAAGCGGGGCGGTGACTTCTCCATGAAGGACCTCCCCCCCGTAGAACCCTGCCTGATCCACCTCGGTGGACTGAGCGACAACGAGTTCAGTCTGGAATTCATGCGGGAGCTGAAAGGCCGCGGATTCCGTTTGTCAGTGGATATGCAGAGTTTCCTGTGGCAGGTGGACCCCGAGACACAGGCCGTTCATCGGGGAGATATACCGGATAAACACGAGATCCTGCGGATGGTCGATTTCGTCAAGCTTGATGTGATGGAGGCCCTGGCACTGACCGACACCGACGATATCCAGCGCCAGGCGGAAAGGCTGGAAGACTGGGGGAGTTCCGAGACCCTGATCACGAGTTCAGAAGGGGTGCTGGCTCGCAGCAAGGGGAAAAACACCTATGCAAAATTCACCAACAGGAACATTCAGGGAAGAACCGGGCGGGGCGACACCTTTTCAGGTGCCTACCTGGCCTGCAGGCTGACCCATTCCATTGAGGATTCCCTCGCATTCGCCACAGCGCTCACCTCGATCAAGATGGAATCCATCGGCCCTTTCAAAGGGAGCCTGGAAGATGTGATGGACAGGATGGACCATGGGAACACATTTCAACGGGTCTTATGAGGGAGGGAAAAATGAGCTACACCAAGGCGGATCTGGAGAAAAAACTGATCGAAATTTACCCTGAGATTAGGAAGTACGGTCTTTCCCTGGCCCTTGAGTTTGATGAAGGGAAAAACGCCTGGGTCGTCACCTTCAAAAAGGGCGATCACCAGAGGCACGCCTATCTCGACAAAGGCGACGCTGATTCATGCATGGAAGGCAATGCCTGCATCTATCTCGGAGTCCTCATCATCCAGTATATCAAGGACCTGGAAGAGGAAATCGCGGCGGATAAATAGACCCTGAACGGGAAAGGCGGGAAGACCTGTATACGGGAAGGGGCTGCAGCCCTTTTCCTGGAGGACCGTTTCGGCGAAACCTCCCAAGGCACAATCGCCGGTCCACTAGCCCCTGTCCTCAGCAGCCAATTCAGTCAAAATCTCCCTGTTTTTCTGAGTGCGTTTCAGATCCGCCTTCAGGTTCGCCTTATTGGGTTTGCGATGGTTCTTTCGAATCGCCCTGAGTTTTCGGGTCTTGGATGCCATGCCTTCTCTCCTCTCTCATCATCAAACGTATCGAAATTTCTCTTTTTATTCTTTCTCTTTATTAATGTCAAGCTTCTAATCGATCCCGGATTTTTTACGGAAAGGCCTTCCCGCGCCTCGCACTGGTCCTCTTCCCGCAAAATTTCCTTTCACGGCACTGCTTTTCCATACATAGAGTGCGATACCCGTGGCGAGAGCCGCGTTCAGAGATTCCACCCCGGGTTCCATGGGAATGCCCACAGACGGCCGGTGCCTGCAGGCCTCTGGAAGTCCCGGGCCTTCCAGACCGGGCAGAAGACCGAAAGTCCGTGGAAACCTGTAGTCCCCGATGGATAGACCTCCGGTGGAAAGGGTGATGACCGGGACGTCGGATTCGGCGAGTTCGTCTATGCCAGGCCCCTTAACCAGCGGGATTCTGAAAAGATTGCTCCCCGCGACCCTGAAGGACTTGGGGTGAAACGGGTGTGCGGCTCCTCTCAACAAAATGACACGTGCAACGCCGAAGGCCGCGGCGGACCGAATGACCGCTCCGACATTTGACGGGTCTTGAAAGGGGACGAACAGGGTACAGCCCTGCGGCCAGTCTCTTCTGTTCCACAGGGGCAGGGGATCACAGCGGACCAGAAGCAGGGGCTGATTCGTCCCGAAGACATCTATCCGCCTGAACAGCTCGGGATTCAAACGATAGAGGGGGATATCTCCCGGAATCCCCGGGGCCTCCTGTTTTCCGGTAAGGACCATGCCCCCGCATCGTTCAGGAAAATCCTCAAGGACCTCTCGGACCTGTTTGGGTCCTGAGAGGAGAGTCATACCCGCCTTTTTGACTCCCGGCCCGCTCAAGAGCGACAACATCTCTTTGAAAGAGGGATTGTTGCGGCTGGTAATGGCTTTGACCCTCATGATGGTCCTTGCTCCCATGGAACACGGCTCGTCAAACGCGCCGAACCGTCTCAAGAATCCTCACTATAACACGGGGGGCTTCCTGTAGGGACCGTGATGCACTTTCAAGAGGCATCAAACTACTTCGACGCCGTTTCTTTGTTCTTTTGTTTCAATCGTTTCTTTTTGCGCCTGCGCCGCCGGTCTATTTCTCGACGGCGCTCACTTTTTTTGTGGCTTCCCATGATCTATCGCCCTCTCCTATTTATTTCTCAAAGTCTTTCAGGCATCATGCAACCGATGCCGTTCTCATCACTACGACGCGCACCTTTACTCTGCTCCATCGCAAAATAAAAGACGTGACGGCTCAGCGTGTCATCTGTTGGGCACTATCTATAAATGCAACAGCGCCTGTTAGTCAACAATAAAGACATCATTCCGGAGCTGAATCAGCACCCATGATGCCTTGAGTGGGATGCAAAACCCTCACTTTCCTGTTGACCCCCGCAGGATCTTCCCCTATATTTCGGCGGTGTCTTGGATCCAATCCGCGATAGCAAGGCATCCAGGTCCGACGAAAATTCCCGGCCCTGAAACGGGACCTGGGCCGGGATTTCACTATCTCACAAAGGAATGCTCATGATAGAAAAAGAGGGCAAAGTGATCGGCCTGGTCGATCACGAAACCGGTGCAAGTCAGGCCCTGGGGCTGTGGTTTCAGGACAGCATTGAATTTGGTCACGGCTGCACCGTCAACATCAAGATCAGAAATGTGCTCTACCACGGGCGCTCGGGTTTTCAGGAAATTGTCATCCTCGAAACCGAGAAACTGGGAAGGATGCTCGTTATCGACGGGATCACCATGCTCACGGAATTTGATGAGCATGCCTATCATGAAATGATCGTACACCCTCCCCTTCTCGTGCACCCAAACCCCAAAAGGGTGCTGGTCATCGGTGGCGGAGACGGTGGAACGGTGCGCGAAACGCTCAGGCACCCGGAAGTCGAGGCCGTACACCTCTGCGAGATCGACGAGGCGGTGGTCACATCGTGCCGCAGGTACCTCCCCTCCCTGGCCTCATGCTTTGATGACCCGAGGGTGGAGGTCTTCTATGAGGACGGTGCACGGTTTGTGAGGGAACATCCGGACTCCTATGAGATCATCATTGTGGATTCGACCGATCCGGTCGGCCCCGGACAGATCCTGTTTCAGCGGCCGTTTTACGAGGATATGAAACGCGCGCTCACGGACCAGGGGATTGCCGTCACGCAGTGCGAATCCATCTATCTCCACGAAAGTGTAATCAGGGGGGTTTATTCCTTTGCAAAGCAATTGTATCCGAAACTGGGCTATTACTACACCATGGTTCCCACCTACCCAAGCGGGCTGATCGGCTTCTTCTTCTGCTCCCGGGGGCCGGACCCTATCCAGGACCTTGATGAAGCCCGTGCCGAAAAATTGGACGGGTTAAGGTATTACACGCCGGGTGTCCACCGCGCGGCCTTTGCCCTGCCCCGATTCGCCACGAAATATTTCGAATAAAAGGACCCACGCCCTTGCGGTGCGTGGATTCTTTAAATTGAGGTTTCCGCCCAAGCAGCGGAAAGCAGGGGCCGGGATTTTCTCGGAGTTTAAGAACAGTTATAGGACAGGTTCGAGTTCCAGACTCAGGTCCACCGCGCGTGCCGAATGCGTGAGAGCCCCGATGGAGATCACATCAACGCCGGTCCCGGCGACCTCCCTGATGTTATCAAGGTTGACGTTTCCAGAGGCCTCGGTGACAACCCTGCCGGCCGCGATTTTTGCGGCCTGCGCCATCATCTCGCAGGACATGTTATCCAGCAGAACCACGTCCGCTCCGGCCTCGATGGCCTCCTTCAAACCGGCCAGGTCTTCCACCTCCACCTCCACCTTCAGGGTGTGGGGCGCCCTTTCCCTGGCCAGAAGGACCGCCCTGGCAACCGAACCGGCCGCCACGATGTGATTGTCTTTGATCAGGATGCCGTCGTAGAGGCCCATTCTGTGGTTGAAGCCGCCCCCCATTCGTACGGCATATTTGTCCAGAACCCGGAGGCCGGGGGCGGTCTTTCTCGTATCCACGATCCTCACCCTTGCCGGGCCCGCCCTTTCGATGAAACGCCTCGTCAGCGTGGCCACGCCGCACATCCTCTGAAGAATGTTCAGCGCAGTGCGCTCCCCCATGAGGATGGCCCGGGCAGACCCCTTGATCAGGCCCAGCCTGTCCCCCGCCGCCACCTTCTGCCCGTCCTCGTACAGGGTCTCAAATGCAGTGTCCGGCCGGAGGAGTTGGAAGACCCGGCGGAAAACCCAAAGACCTGCAAGAACCAGGTCCTCTTTGGCCAGAAGGGTGGCCCTTCCTTGGGCCGATGCATCCACCACGGCCTCGGTTGTCAGGTCTCCGTCACCGATGTCCTCGGCCAGGGCCCGTTCAATAATGCGGTCTACCGCCGGGGTGTATTCAATCATTTATTCCCTCGAAAAATTTGAGATTGTGATTGAGTTTTTCCAGTTTCACACTCCCTGTTTCCATCTTTTCCCGCACGCTGTCCACGATATCCTTCGGGGCCTTGGCCATGAACTGTTCATTGTACAGTTTCTTCCCGGCTGTTTCCATCTCCTTTTCGATCTTGGCGATCTCTTTCCTCAGCCGCTTTCTCTCTTCCCCGAAATCCAGGAGTCCCTTCAGGAGCACATGCACCTGATTGTGCCCGAATACGGCCGTAGCGGAGGCCTCGGGTTTGGCTGTCTTTGAACTCACGCCGGCGGAATCCACCTTGGCCAGACTCTGGATATAGTCCATATTCGAGCGGAGGATCTCGGCGTCCCGTTCCTCCGGTGCCTCGATAACAATGCTCACATGCTTGGAAGGCGGGATATTCATCTCCCCCCGGATGTTGCGAATTCCCGTCACCACGCCCATGACCAGGTCCATGTCCGAAAGGGCGTCCGCATCCACATGGAAATCCCCGGGCTCCGGGAACCTCGCGGCCATGATGCTCCCGTTGGTGCCTGGAAGCCTCTGCCATATTTCTTCCGTGATAAAGGGCATAAAGGGATGGGCCAGTTTCAGGACCGCCGTCAGGACCTCCTGGGCCACATGCAGGGTGGATCTTTTCAGGGTTTCATCCTTTGCGTAGAGGCCCTGTTTGGCCATTTCCAGATACCAGTCGCAGAATTCATGCCATGCAAACTGGTAGCAAAGGCTCGCCGCATCGTTAAAGCGATATTCGTCCAGGGCCTCGGATATTTCCTTGCTGACCCGGGCGACCCTTGCCAGTATCCAGCGATCCGCCAGGGTATATTGAACCTCTGCGGGTTTTGCACCGTCGCCGTCCTCGATGTTCATCAGGACAAGACGTGCCGAATTCCAGATCTTGTTTACGAAGTGACGGTACCCCGAGATCCTCTCTTCCGAGAGTTTGACATCGCGCCCCTGGGCCGCAAGCGCTGCGAGGGTAAACCGGAAGGCATCCGTGCCGAATTCATCCATGACCTCCAGGGGATCGATGACATTGCCCTTGGACTTGCTCATCTTCTTGCCTTCGGCGTCTCGGACAAGCGCGTGGATATACACGTCACGGAACGGGACTTCCTCCATAAAATGGATCCCCATCATCATCATCCTGGCCACCCAGAAAAAGAGGATATCAAAACCCGTGACCAGGACCGAGGTCGGATAGAAGGTCTCGAGGGCGTCCGTCCGGTCGGGCCATCCCAGGGTGGAAAAGGGCCAAAGGCCGGAACTGAACCAGGTGTCCAGGACGTCCGTTTCCTGGACCAGATCATCACTCCGGCAGGCGGAACATGTCCGGGGTTCTTCCCTTGCCACCATGATCTCCCCGCACTTTCGGCAATACCAGGCCGGAATCCTGTGGCCCCACCAGATCTGTCTCGAGATGCACCAGTCCTTGATATTGTTCATCCACTCGAAATAGACAGTCTCCCAGTTTGAGGGAACAATCCTGGTCCGCCCCTCCTTCACGGCTGCGACGGCCTTTTCCGCAAGGGGACCGACTTTTACGAACCACTGTTTGGAAAGCAGGGGTTCGATCATGGTCTTGCACCGGTAGCAGTGGCCGATGGCGTTCCGGTAGGGCTCGATTTTTTCGAGGAGCCCTGCCTTATCCAGATCCGCCACGATCTTCTCTCTGCACTCGAAACGGTCCATACCCCGATATGGGCCGGCCAGTTCATTCATGATTCCGTTTTCGTCAATGACCTTGATCCGTTCGAGACCATGTGTATTGCCGATCTCGAAATCGTTGGGATCGTGTGCCGGGGTGATCTTCAGGGCACCCGTACCGAATTCCATGTCCACGTAACGATCAAAGATAAGGGGGATGGGTTTGTCCAGTACGGGCAACAGCACACTGAGACCCGACAGATTCCTGTAGCGCTCGTCATCGGGATTCACGGCCACGGCCGTATCACCAAGAAGGGTTTCAGGCCGGGTCGTGGCCACGACCACGTGCCCATCCCCTTGAGCAAAACGGTATCGCACATGGTAGAGGAAACTGTCCATATCCGAGTGTTCCACCTCGAGGTCCGCCAGGGCCGTGTGACACCTCGGGCACCAGTTGATGATGTAGTCGCCCCGATAGATCAGCCCCTCTTCATAGAGTTGGACAAAGACCTGCCTCACGGCCCGGGACAGCCCCTCGTCCATGGTGAACCGCTCCCGGCTCCAGTCACAGGAACTCCCCAGCCTCTTGAGCTGGTTGAGAATCATGCCGCCGTATTTTTCCCGCCATTCCCAGACCATTTCGATGAATTTCTCCCGCCCGACCTGGTGGCGGTCCATGCCCTTTGCCGCGAGATCCTTTTCCACCACGTTCTGGGTGGCGATTCCCGCGTGGTCGGTTCCCGGTTGCCACAGGACATTATATCCCTTCATCCGTTTGTACCTGGAAAGAATATCCTGAAGGGTATTATTGAGGGCATGCCCCATGTGGAGAGTCCCCGTGACATTGGGCGGCGGAATGACAATACAAAAGGGCTCTTTGTCGGATTTGGCTTCTCCCCTGAACTGTCCGCTTTCATCCCAGTATTTGTACCACTTTTCTTCGACTTTATTCGGTTCATAGCCCTTGGGCATGATCTCTTGTTCCATGGGTCAAAACTCCTGAACTGGTGACTTTTTGAAATCAAAAAATGGATCTCGATAAATCCATCTCAAAGACAGAAATATTTAAGGGGTTGCAATTGTTGCAACCCCTTAAATAATCACAAAATGACTTATTTTAAAAGACCTTTTTTCAGCTTTCAGTCCGATGCCGCCTCGATGCTCTTCCTCAAGGCCACCAGGGCATCGGAGATGACCTTCTCGGCCACATTCGTCATGGTTTCCCGGGTGGTCTTTTCGGTCATTTCCTGGACGATTTGCGTCATCATGGGTTCGATGCTCAGTCTGACACGCTCCGTGGCTTCCGCCACCAACCTTTCGACCACATTTTCCATGGTTGCCTTTGCGACCCGCTCCACACTGCTCTGGACCGTGCCCGCGATCAACGCCTCGAGTTTTTCCTCGGAGATCCTTGTCAGCGGTTCCGCCCTTTGTTCCGGGGGAGACGTTTCAGGTCCAAAGGCCGCAACTATCGGAACCGCCGGTCCCCCAACCGTTCCCGCCTCTTCTGACACCAATTCGGAAGGGCTCTCAAATTCTTCACCCTGCATTGCAGGCTCGAGGATCTCGTCCATAACCTCCTCTGAAGGCTCCAGCCCGGGCTCGGCCTCCTCTGCATCCTCGGACTCAAGTTCCAGCCCTTCAATGGATTCATCCTGGAGCATCGCCTGCAGGTCCTCTTTCGCAATCTCTTCCTCACCCGGCTCCAGATCGGGCTCGTCTGTCTCCGCCTCTCCCAGATCCAGGTGCACATCTTCGACATCCTCTGCGGACTCCTCAGCAACCACATCGAGATCTTCCTCTTCAATCCCCCCGTGACCCGGTTCCAGATCGGGCTCGACATCCATGCCTTCATCGGTTTCGAAGTCCGCCGTCTCCGAAGGCTCCTCCGAAAGCAATGCCTCCAGATCTTCCTCCGTGATCTCATCCCCGATCAGATCAAAATCGGTTCCAACAGCCTCCTCCTCACCCAGCTCCAGGTCCAAATCCTCGACGTTTTCGTCAATCAGGGCATTTTCGATATCGTCCCCGATAATTTCTTCCTCGCCGTCTTCGGGTTCCATCTGAAAATCTTCCTCCAAATCCGAGACGGACCGATCTTCGAACTCCACCCCTTCAACAGCCCCCTCTTCGGATTCATCCATGAGGGAGTCCGCCGTATCAGACTCCGTTTCCGGAGTCCGCTTGGATTCAACGGCCAGGGTCGTTTCGTCCTCCTCCGTCAAATCGTCGACACCCCAAGTATCTTCATCCTCAATGCCCGGCCCCTTTTCGACGAGATCCACGAGTTCTATGATCGCATCATCCGATCCCTCCTGCCCGCCATCATCCAGATCGAACTCTTCCATGTCGAAATTCAAGATATCCTCGTCCGTCAACTCCTCATACTCCATGATCTCCTTATCTTTGTCCATCGATGGGCTCCCGCCTTAGGGTTTACGATTTTAATTGAACCTATCTAAAAAGTTATATAGATACAGGTGCTTCTTGCTGTCAAGATCTTTTCTTGTGTTCTGATTCATTGAAATTAACTCACTCTAAACATGCCGTCGAATTATTTATGCGATATTCATGCCACCACGGATCCCGCACCCTGCTCCTCCCGGATAAAAACACAAAATGTTCCGTATTGACCGCATCCCGAAAAGCTGATACAAGTCTCAAATAACACAAGACCGGGCGATTAGCTCAGTTGGATAGAGCGTTGGTCTCCGGAACCAGAGGTCGCGCGTTCGAGTCGCGCATCGCCCGCCACCGTAAAATCAAAGGCTTAGGTTCATTCCTAAGCCTTTTTCATTTAGGGACAAAATTCAGTTTCCCACCCTATTTCCAACCTTTAACAGGTATTGAGTGAGTAAAGTTATGCGTCAAAGGATCACATCCGGATATCCCACCGGATAGTCCTCTTGCACCGTGTCCCTCACCGGGGGCTTCGGTGGAGTCTGCGCCTGAGGGCTGCTTTAGCCCAGCGCATGAAAAAGGCGGGGGAATCTGAAAGATATTGGCAAGAATGCGGTAAGACTGGAAAACCGGTTATCAGCATCGTCAGGTTTCGACGGTCAAGCCGGAAGATTCTTTGCGCCGGTAACCCTGGATAAAGAGGGAAGTGAAAACAGGTATGCCCCGAAAATCAAAAATTACACTGATCGTTATCCTGGTTGTCGGTATCAGCCTCTTGCATTACCTTACCGATCAGAGCCGATACCACTACCATGTTTTTTACGGGGAACTCTATTTCCTGCCCATTGTCCTCGCGGGCTTTTGGTTTGGCCTGCGTGGGGCTCTGCCAACCTCCCTTGGGATTACGGCTGCCTACCTTCCCTTTATTTATTGGCATTGGCATGGCTTTTCTTCGGATGATTTTGACAGGATGCTGTCGATGGCGCTCTACAATTCCATAGCAACGTTCATTGGTGTTCTGAAGGATCGCGAGATTGTAGCCCATGAGCAGTTGTTGAAGGCCGAAAGCCTTGCGGCAATTGGCAAATCCCTTGCCGCCGTGGCCCATGATATAAAAACACCGCTTGTTGTCATTGGCGGTTTTGCCCTGCAGCTGCGAAAGAAATTTAAAAATGATGATCCGGATCGTGAAAAATCAGACATCATCATACGGGAAACGGAGCGACTGGGAAAAATAATGCATAACATGCTCGATTTTTCCAAGCCACCGGCGCTGCAACTCTCCCATGGATATCTTAATGAAATTGTGCAACGCAGTCTGCTTATAGTGGCGGAGACGGCACAAAAGAAGGAGGTCACAATTGAAAGCCTGCTTTCCCCGGACCTCCCGGCCGTTGCCTTTGATGCCATGCGCATGGAGCAGGTAATTGTCAATCTTGCGTTGAATGCTGTTCAGGCATCCCCCGAAAGGGAAAAAGTGTCAATACGGACCTCCATGGTAGAAAAGAACATTGTCATTGACGTGGCCGATTGCGGCAGTGGCATCTCGCTTGACCACAGACCGAAAGTCTTTGATCCCTTTTTTACCACCAAGAAGGAAGGAACCGGCCTGGGCCTTGCTATCGTCAAAAAAATTGTGGAGGCGCATAAGGGATCATTGGAAATTTCAGATAACGCTCCCAAAGGGACTATTTTCAGGGTCATGCTGCCCATGCGCTGAAAAGAAATAAGCACAGACGAATAAGGTGATGAAAATAGTCATTATAGGCGTTAAGGCTTGATTTTTTCTTTGACTTATTAAAATATATTCCGATCTCGCCACCTCACCAATCGCTCCACCGGGCATCGGGGACGTTGCGCCCCCCTCGCCGGTGAGTTCAGACGTTAGGCGTAGAAAAAATATAAAGGATGAAAGCTTAAATTATTCCGCTATATGTTTTTGTTTGTATCTGTAAATAATTGCAATTCAGCTGCCAGGAAATATTATCTAAAAAAAACAGCGTAATGCTTAAGATAATAAAAAAAATAGAAAAAATCCTCATTCTCTCAATCGTTATAGTATTCTCTATAATACTCATTCTGGCGTTTATTGATATTGTATATGAAATATATTGTGAAATAGTTGATCCTCCCCTATTTGTAGTAAATGCTCAAAATTTAATGGAATTGTTTAGTTTATTCCTTATTATCTTAATTGGCATTGAATTGCTTGAAACCATAAAAGCGTATTTAAATGAAAACATTATTCATGTTGAGCTGGTTGTTCTGGTGGCCATAATTGCCATTGCAAGGAAGGTTATTGTATGGGATTTTGATAAGTATTCTTACATAGAACTGTTTGCATTATCTGCAATTGTTATTGCGCTGGGAGGAACGTATTTCCTGGTAAAAAGAACGCCTAAAGATAAAATTTAATAATAAGGGGACGTCCATAAGAAACTAAATATTTAAGTAAATAGCTTGATTTTTTCTCTTTTCACCAGTCGTTCGCCCCTATCAACGGCATAACCAACAGCCGGCTGTGTAAGGCCTAACAACCTTGCCATGCTTGTCATGCTCTCACCAAGCTCCCTGACACACCAATAACAAAAAACACTTCTGGCTTCGGATATCGGCTTCTTTCTGCCGCCGGAATATAAATCCTCCTTTTCAATATCAAATAACGCTATAATTTTCCGTTCCACCATCGAAACATCATACCCGAGACTCTTGAGCATGCACCTGCGTTCATATCGTTCATCGGCACTCCCGAGTACCTCCATGACGAATTCGCTGTCCCCTAATATTCTTTCGTCGCTCTTGATCCGATCCTGCCTGTTCAGTCCGGACTTTTTCACCTCCTTCCACCCCCCGAGACTTCGTATCAACCCGCCACCGGTCAATTCAGGTTTGCGGCCCTGAGAAACTCCAGCCACTGCAAAATCCACATATTCCTTTCTGGCCCTCTTTACTGTCTTTCCAAAGGTCGCCAGCACATATCTCGTATCCTGCCACGGCCTTGGACAATTCCCCAGCAATGCACTATGACCGCAATACGGATAAAGGTTCAGATCGGACATATCCTCTACCAGTTTGGCCCGTAAGGGATTCAGATGGATATATCGCACCAATTCCATCAGATAGGTATCTTCCTGGCAAATGATCGATTTGTAACGGTTCTGGAATAGTTGACCATGACGCTTGTATTTCCGATTAAAGGTCACGGCATAGCCCGTAAGAAGCCTCCTCATGGCCTTGGATATTCCGGCTTCACCGCTTTTAAAAAGAAAATGGGCATGGTTGCTTAAAAATGCCCACGCATAACAAGAGGTTTTCGTTTCCGGCAGGATGTTTGACAGGCGTTCAATAAGATCATTTCGGTCTTTGTCATCCCGAAATATCTTTCGACGTTCTATTCCCCGGATCATGATGTGGTGTAAAACACCGGGCGAATCTAATCTGGCTGATCTGGGCATAAGTGCAAAATTAGCTCATCATTGCATCAAAGTCAAGTTTCTTAATTTCTTATGGACGTCCCCATTTTTCAATTTTTCTAGAACTCAATCCCCTTTCGGGCCTCCTTTCCGCTTCGATAGGGATGCTTTACTTCGATCATTTCTGTCACAATGTCGGCAAGCTCCACAATCCTGTGATGTGCCCCCCTGCCCGTCAGAACGACGTGGACTGCAGTGGGACGCCGCTGCAACGCATCGATCACATCGTCCACCGGAAGTAGGCCATAGGCAACGGCATTATTCACCTCGTCCAGTATGACCATGTCATAGTCGCCGGAGAACAGTGCTTCCCTGCACACCTTCCAGGCTCTTTCGGCGCACTCTATATCCTTGGGGTCCGGATCATCAGGGTCAACATGGATAAAGCCCTCCCCAAGCGGCTTGATTCTGAGTTGAGGGACCAATTTTTCCGAAGCATCCAACTCACCGTATTTCCACGAACCTTTAAGGAACTGAAGTACGGCCACCCTCAACCCCTGTCCGACGGCCCTCAAAGCCATACCCAGAGCGGACGTCGTCTTTCCCTTGCCGTCACCGGTCAAGACTATGATATATCCTTTTTCTTCAGACATTGTGCACCTTCAGTGGGTGGACTCGGAATCCAATACGAGCAACGGGATCAAATCGCGTATGTCGCCGGCGGTTTCGAGGTGCTCTACGGCGTCCATGATCCGGTCTGCAATTTTTTCCGGCAGGGCACTTGCCGCAAACCCGATACAATCCCGAAATCGCTGCACATGATCTTTCTGCGTAAGTGGATTGCCGGGGAATCCGGGAGCTGTGTCCATTTTCCCGACATGTTCCCTCCCGGCCTTCGTCAAGACCCGCATGTCCAAAGGCGTGTGGCCTCGTATCTCCATGGCGGGATCTGAAAGCACATCGACCCTATCCGCAAGCTCCAGAACCCTGGGATCTCTGATGAAGGACTCTTCAAAATGCTCGAGTCTTGAGCTTTTCCGCAATAAGGCATTGGCAACGCAGTATGGGATGCTGAACTGGGCGTTGACCTTGGGGTTGGTGCCGACCTCGAAAGGACGTCCCACCAGCTTGTAGGTATAGGGCGGCACCGTGACCTCTATGCGCTTCACATCATCGGAGTCAAAACCGTTTTCTTTCATCAGACTCAGGATGACATCAGTACTTCCCTGGGTGAGCCCACAACTTGGGTATTTCTTGAACATGACATTCTGAACCTCGTAATCGTTCCCCAGATGCGATGTGACTGTCTGTGCTTCCACCCGGTCCCTGCCGAAAAGGTGGAAGTAGCCGTAGACACCTTCGAGGAAGTTTGCCGGTCCCGTGATGCCTCGCCGGGCAAGTCGGGCGCATGTCACGCCGGTTTCCGCGACCCACCCCTCGATTACCCTCACCGCCAGGGCCCCATCCACGTTGGCCTGAAAGCTGCCCCCACAGCGGTTAAATGCGAGGGCCAGGGCATTCCAGGTTTCCTCTTCAGAAAGTCTCAGTATTTTTGCAGCGGCCGCTGTCGAGGCGAAAGGGACGCAGACGCCTGTCGGGTCAAATCCGTCATATTGGGACTCCCCTAGATTCAGTCTTATTCCCAACTCCGTCCCCACCGTGACGGCGGTCAGAAAATCAGCGCCGCTGCAACCCCCGGCCAGTTCTGCTGAAGCGAGCGCAGCGGGTATCGTAGCTGAACCGATGTGGGCACCCGGAACAAGCGCGTCACAGAAGTCGAGGGCTCTTGCCATCACGCCGTTTACGAATGCGGCCTTTTCCGCCGGGACCTTGCCTCCATGGATAAGGATCGATGCCTCCGCTCTGCCTCCGAGTTCCTTTTCCAGTTCAACGACGGCCTCGCAACCCTCTGCCGAGGCACCGGCGATTGTCGTACCCAGGACTGCAAGCACCTGGTTTTTGATCACCCTCAAGACCGCCTGCGGCACATCACCGAGTGTGGTGCGACATACATATTCAACCAGTCTGCCTTCCGTCAGCATCTTTCACCCCCTCGCATTTCCCCGTCCTATTTCATCTATTTCCAGAGCCTCTTTTCGTGTCCGTCCAGTCTTTCGCTTGGCCGTCATGACAAAATGCGTACCGCAGGTTTGACCAGGTCATCCTTCCAGGCGGCCGTCCTCTCACGGTATCCGCCCCTTTGTTTCCCCGATACGGCTTCCATCCGACGCAGGCACCGGCTGTGCTGCACAGTTCCTTACATAAGGCACTCATTCCCTGTTTTGAGCGTCCATAAAATTCAATTTTGCCGCCAGAATCGCATCGCAAGCAGAATAGGGATCAATCGTTCCGGCGGTGATACAATCCACGTAGTCTCCAAATTCCGGACTGTCTGTTATGCGGGCGAGCGCCTCTTCAACGAGCCTGCTTTTGATCATGTCTATGAGTTCGAGGCGGGTTGCAGTCCTCTTATCAAGGATTGTCCTTTCATGGGGCAGGGCCTTTCCGGTCTTTCGATATTTCTCGATTTCATTCAGAAGCTCAAGGATTCCCTTGTTATTAACGGCTTCCGTCATAAGAATGGGGGGCTCCCAATCTTGCCTTTTGTGTCTCTTTCTTGCGATATCAAACATTGATCTCAGGTCATTCATGGTTTTCTCGGCACCAGGCCGATCTGATTTGTTGATGACAAAGATATCCCCCACCTCAAAAATTCCCGCCTTGATGGCCTGAATATGATCCCCCATTCCCGGCACCACCACGACAACCGTTGCATGCGCACTCCTGGCGATATCGACTTCATCCTGACCGACCCCAACCGTCTCAACAATCACGTAATCTTTGCCCATGGCGTCCAGTACATCGATTGCCGAGCGTGTAGACTCGGTCAGGCCTCCAAATTGACCCCGGGTTGCCAGAGAACGAATAAACACACCGTCGTCCAGGCTATGCCTCTGCATCCGGACTCGGTCTCCCAATATCGCACCACCGCTGAACGGGCTGGTCGGGTCTACGGCGAGCACGCCCACTGTTTTTCCACGCCCTCTCAACCCATGAATCATTTGATCCGCCAGTGTGCTTTTGCCCACGCCGGGAGCGCCCGTTATTCCAACCACATAGGCCTTCCCGGTATGCCTGTAGAGGGCCTTGAGGATCGGCCTCGTTCCCGGAACGCCGTCGTCAATGTCACGGATCAACCGTGCGGCAACCCTTACATCACCACCGACAATCTTCTTTACAATGCCGTCAACCATAACTTATCTCTTCACACACGAAAAAATGTAGTCAACGATCGACTCCGAACTGCTCTGGGGCGGGAATATTTTTGCCACCCCTCTTTCCAGCAAGGCCTCCGCGTCCCGTTTAGGAATGGTCCCCCCGCAAATGACGGGCACATCATCCAGATCATTCTTTTTCATCAGGTCCAACAAGAGGCCTATCTGTTCATAATTGGAGGCATGACTGCTTATGCCGATGATATCCACGCTTTCTTCGACAGCGGCGCTGACAATCATTTCCGGCGTCTGATAGATTCCAAGATACACGACCTCCATTCCGGCATCCATCAAAAATCTCGATACGATTTCCGCACCCGTGAAATGTCCGTCAAGCCCGATACCGGATATGAGGACTTTTATTCGTTGTCTGTGGCTCATACTGAATATTCCTCCTGTATACGGAAATGCGCTCTATACATCCAGCGAAATCCATTCACTGCAGGTCAAAGGGGCAATCAATCATCTCCAAGGGATCGTAGTGAAATCCGTTGGCCACACGAATAACGCCCATAATTTCACCGGCGGTGCCATAGGCTTTCACTGCTTCTATAATGGAGGGCATCAGGTTGAAGTCTTTGCCCTCTTTGGCATCAGCGTAAAGCCTCGCGATTTTCTCTTTCAGCAGGGGCATATTTCTTGTTTTTTTCCAGGTCTCCATCCGTTTCGCTATTTCTTCAGAATCAGACGCCTCCACCGACTGTATGGGGATGTCGTCATCTTCCTCAGGCGGTATGACCAGCTCATTTACACCAACGACCAACCGCTCACCTGATTCAATCTCTTTTTGTCTTTTCCGTGCCGAGGCCTCCATCATATTGTGGATAAACCCTTTTCTAACCGCCGCAGTCATTCCTCCCTGATCTTCTATCTGTTGCAGGATCTTGTAAGCCTCCGCTTCCACCTTGTTGGTGAGATACTCGACAAAATATGAGCCCGCGAGAGGATCCGTCACGTCGGTCACGCCGGTTTCGTCAGACACGATATGCTGGGTATTTAAAGACATCCTTGCGGCAAAAGCGGACGGCTCCGCATGAGCATTGTCCAGGCACGCGTTGTCGATCGCAGTGCAGCCTGCTATGGCCCCGGCAAGGGTCTGTATGGCGCATCGAGCGATATTGTTGTAGGGCTGCTGATACGTCATTGCACGGCCTGAGGTATGAACCGATATGAGTAGCTGGCAGGCCTTTTCGCTTTTCGCCTTGAATGTTTCCTTGGCCATCTTCGCATACATTCTTCGAAGGGCCCGGACTTTGGCTATTTCTTCGAAGAACCGCGAACTAATGCTTACGAGTTCATAGGGGAGAAGACCGACATCATCGAAATCAAGGCCCCTCTCCTTCACCAGCATGCCGAGCAACTCCTTGAGCTGTGCGATTTCCACAGCCAGGGCCTGCGCGTTGTTGCCGCCGGACTCTTGAAAATGCTGGCTCAGAATGCCACTGCGCATGTGTATTTTGTTTCTTATGATGTATTCTGAGGAATCAAGCCAAAGCTTTATGAGAAGATCCAAAGGCAGATGATCGGTCTGTCCAAATGTGTGGCAAAAGGGATATTCCGTCACACTGCCGTGCACTTCCCTCAAATCCACCCCACGTTTTTCCGCAAGGGCCACAACATAGGCCAACCTCATACAGGACATGGCCGAAGAGCCCAGCAAGGTTATCGATTGACCTGTCAAGGGGATGTCATCCATCAATTCCTCAAATTCAAGCAACGATGCTCCATGCCAGCCCAAAACACCGGACTCCCTTCTCCCCATGGGATGATCCGCATCTATGGGCATCGCGTTAGGCCTGTCGCAGATGACCAGCATGCCCTGCGTTTGACCCATTTTCCTGTACTGCTGGAGCACTTCGTTGGTTCTCTTGGACGATCCCAGCCCTGCGGTCATTCGCCTTGTCCATACCCGGCTCCGGTACCCGTTTGGATGATACCCGCGGACGTAAGGATACGAACCCGGATCCCCAAGATCCTTTTTGTAATCCAGCCCTGCAATGTCGTCCGGTGTGTATACAGGCTTAATTTCATATCCGTAATCCGTCTCTCTTTTCATGCCGTGCCTCCCC
This sequence comes from Desulfatiglandales bacterium, assembly GCA_049366815.1. GTDB lineage: Bacteria > Desulfobacterota > DSM-4660 > Desulfatiglandales > HGW-15 > CAYNYM01. The sequence goes on from JBMNCO010000101.1 coordinate 84,820, forward strand.
ACATTGCTGTCCTAGATAAATTGGGCCGCTTGGATGTTCATAAAATCCGCAGTTCATTGGCGGAAAGCGTCCAAATCCCCGGATTCAAACGACCGAAGGTAAATCCTGTCTTCCAAATCCGGCGCAACAGTCGCTCAGGGTTTACGGCCCCTCTCGGGTCATAACAAGGATAAATCCAGGGACACATGGCCGGGAGATCAAATGTGAGACGCGTAAGCTCCGTCTTTGTCCAGCCCATGCCCGGCATATCGTGAAAGCAACCCGGCTATAACCGAGAGATGTCACCTCCCCCTAAGATTTACGAATATTTTTACCAGATTTTTCCTGTTATTTCCAACATTTTTAAATACCAAACCGGTTTAATTAAACCGACCAGTCGGTTTTACATTAAAACAAATCACACCTTTGTCAAGAAAAAACGGATCTTTCTTTTTTCATGATTGAAAGAATTTGCACAAAGGCCGTTCTGTTGTTTTATATTAGGCCGTTTCAGAAAACCAAACGTTTCCCTATGGCATACTTCACGGCGGCAATTCATCTCTTCATCAAGGAAACACGTCTACCGGAAGTGAAACACTTGTAACCACCTGCGTCGCCAAGACGACCTTAAGAGAAAACGAGGTGCGATCCACCCTCATGGTTTGGACAGGGGGCCGGCAAGGAATAAAGGAATTGACTGACAATCGCAAGAAACGCTGAAAAGGGGGTGGTGTCCACCTGTGAACCCGATAACAAACATTTTGAGACTTCCGCCGGGAGCCCTGGCGTTGATCATGCCCCTGATCCTGGCAGGTTGCGCAGCCGTAGGGCCCGATTACGTCCCGCCGGAACTCAGGACCCCCGCAACCTGGCACACAAGCCTGGAAGGAGGACCGGTCGCAGGGGAAACGGATCCCACGGCCTTGACCCATTGGTGGAAGACCTTCAATGATCCCCGACTCTCCAGCCTCATCGAGCGCGCCGTGTCGGGCAACATCGACCTGAAGCAGGCCGGTGCGAGGCTTCGAGAAGCGCGGGCCCGGCGGGGCCTGGCCCGGACGGAGTTCTTCCCCACGCTCGACGGCAGTGGTTCGGCCACAAAGATTTACAGCAAGGAAGGAACCGGGGGGACCGAGACGCGCGACCTCTACGCGGCAGGATTTGACGCCGGTTGGGAACTGGATCTGTTCGGAGGTATCAGGCGCGGCCTGGAGGCGGCGGATGCGGATCTGCAAGCCAGCCGGGAGGCATTGTGTGACGTCCTGGTCTCCTTGCTTGCAGAAGTGGCTGTGAACTACCTGGAGACCCGCACCTATCAGGCCCGGCTTGCCGCGGCAAAAGCGAATTTGAACAACCAGGAAGAGACCTACAGCTTGACCCAAATGCGTTACCTGGCCGGTCTGAGCGACGCATTGGCCGTCCAACAGGCCCGCTACAACCTTGAAAACACACGGAGCCAAATACCGACCCTGCACACGGGCCTGGAGGGGGCCATGAACCGCCTTGCCGTGCTCTTGGGAGAGACACCGGGAACCCTCCACCGTGAACTGGAGCACCCCGAGCCCATCCCGGTGGCGCCGGCGCAGATCGCCGTGGGCGTACCTGCCGACCTATTGCGGCAGCGGCCGGACATCCGCCGGGCGGAGCGGGAACTGGCCGCGCAGACGGCCCGTATCGGTGTTGCAACAGCGCAGCTCTATCCAACATTCACGTTGAGGGGTTCCATCGGATTCGAGGCCCTCCAATTGGACGATCTCCTTTCCGGCGGCGGCCGGACACTCGCAATCGGCCCCCGGATCACGTGGCCCGTCTTCGATGCCGGGGCCCTCCGCCGCAATATCGAGGTGCAGTCGGCCATTCAGGAGCAGGCCCTGATGGCTTACGAGTCCACGGTCCTGGCGGCCCTGGAGGAGGTGGAAAACGCCTTGTCGGCCTACGTCGATGAGCAGCTTCGCCGGGAATCCCTGATCGAGGCGTCCCGGGCCGCGGAAACGGCCGTCGACCTCGCTCAGGACAAATACCGGGCGGGCCTCACCGATTTCAGCGACGTGCTGGATGCGCAGCGCTCCCTGCTCTCCTTTGAGGACCAGTTGGCCCGGAGCGGGGGAACCGTCCTTTCCAATCTGATCGCCCTTTACAAGGCCATGGGTGGGGGATGGACGTCCCTGACCCTTGATGAGACGCATACGTCTCCAACTGAAAGATAGGACATGGAACTGAACGCAAAACAGGATTTGGATATCGCCGAGACCCTGGATACAGGACGGGTATCGGACCGCAGAAGGCCTTTGATGAGATGGCTCATCGTGACCGTCCTCCTGGTCATTGGGGCCGTTGCGGCCGGCCTTGTTCTGAGGCCCGGAAAAGGAACAGATGGGACCCAGTACAGGACCCAGGCGGCCCGGAAGGGTGACATCGTAGTCACCGTCACGGCCACAGGCAATCTCGAGCCGACCAATCAGGTGGACGTAGGCAGCGAGCTCTCCGGAACCGCCAGGTCCGTTGAAGTGGACTTCAACGACAGGGTCACGGTGAACCAGGTCCTCGCAAAGCTGGACACGTCAAAACTCGAGGCGCAGAATCTGCAGCTCAAGGCCGCCCTGGCCTCGGCAGAGGCCACGGTGATGTTGGCCCGCGCCACGGTCAGAGAGGCCGACGGCAATCTCGCCCGCCTCAAACGGGTGCGGGAGCTGAGCGGAGACAAGGTACCCTCCCAGTTTGAGCTGGATGCCGCAGAGGCGGCGCTCGAGCGGGCCCGGGCCGAAGAGGCCCGCGCCATGGCCGCGGTCTCACAGGCCCAGGCCGCCCTCGAAGCCAATCAGACGGATCTGGCGAAAACCATCATCCGCTCCCCCATCAACGGCATTGTCCTCAACCGTGATCTGGAACCGGGACAGACCGTGGCCGCTTCCCTGCAGGCCCCGGTGCTCTTTACCCTGGCCGAGGATTTGACCCAGATGGCCCTGCACGTTGCGGTTGACGAGGCCGACGTAGGGCAGGTTCAGGAGGGACAGGAGGCCACTTTCACGGTAGATGCCTATCCGGACCGTTCATTCAGTGCCCGGATTACACAGGTTCGGTTTGCTTCCCATACCACCGACGGCGTCGTCACTTACGAAACCGTGTTGAATGTGGACAACGCCGATCTGTCCCTGAGGCCCGGCATGACGGCCACTGCCGAAATTACGGTACATAAGGTCCGGGACGTTCTTGTGATACCAAACGCAGCCCTGCGGTTCCAGCCGCCGGAAAGAAAGGCTGCGGCATCCGGCCGCGGGATTCTGGGGATGATTTTACCCCGACCGCCCGGGCCGAGGAGTCAGAGGAACAGAGGACAAAACGACAACCCGAACCGGCAGAGGGTCTGGACACTCCAAGGGGGCCAACTGTTTCCGGTTGCCCTCACAATAGGTGCAACCGACGGCGTCATGACCCAAGTGACCGAAGGCGACCTGTCCCCCGGGACGGAGCTGGTGGTCGAGTAAGGTGTTACGCTCAAGATTTTGGATAACGAGACCCTGTCGGGATCGTTTCGGTGAAGGATTTTCGACAGGCAACCGCCCCGCACCCACACATGGTAAGAGGGCGGCAGAGAGAGAGAGAGAGCATCCAACATGACCCGGACGGGACAAAACAAGAACCCCCTCATCCAACTGGAATCCGTCACCAAGGTCTATGGCACGGGTCAGGCGGCCGTGAACGCCCTGCAGGGCATTGATCTGCAGATTGAAAGGGGCGAGTTCGTCGCCGTGATGGGACCGAGCGGATCGGGCAAATCCACATGCATGAACATCCTGGGGTGCCTGGATACCCCCAGCTCCGGGGTCTACCTCTTTGAAGGGGTGGAAGTGGGAAAACTGACAAGGGACCAGCGTGCGCTCCTGCGACGCCACTTCCTGGGGTTTGTGTTTCAGGGCTTCAACCTCCTCAATCGCACCTCGGCACTGGAGAACGTGGAGCTTCCCCTGATCTACCGGGGCCTACCCGCCCGCAAACGGAGGGATCGGGCCCATGAGGTCCTGGAGGCGGTGGGACTCAAGGGTTGGGAAAGTCACACCCCTGCCGAACTTTCAGGGGGCCAGCAGCAAAGGGTCGCCATCGCGCGGGCGATGATCAGCCACCCGGACGTCCTCCTGGCGGATGAACCGACGGGCAACCTGGATTCGGCGCGCAGTCAGGAGATCATGGATTTGCTTACATCCTTCAACCGGCGGCAGGGGCTGACCATCGTCATGGTAACCCATGACCCGGACATGGCGCTTTATGCCAAGCGTCAGATTCACTTTCTGGACGGTATGATAGACTCGGATCAGTGAGGACAAGGAAATGATTGTTGAAACCGTTCTTCTGGCCCAGCGGGAAATCCGGCGCAACATCATGCGTTCATCCCTTACCGTTCTGGGTATCGTCATCGGCGTGGCCGCCGTCATCACCATGGTCACACTGGGCCAGGGGGCCACCGAAAAGGTGACCTCGGACATCTCAAAGCTTGGCAGCAATCTGCTTATGATCAGACCCGGCCAGGGATTCCGCGGGCCCGGAGGCGCACGGACAAATGCCCCTCCCTTCGAAGCGGCCGATGTGGCGGCGCTTGAAAGGGAGATCTCCGCCCTGAAGGCCGTCGCCCCCACGGCCAGCAGCCCTTCCCAGGCGATCTACGGCAACCAGAACTGGTCGACCACTGTCATGGGCAGCACCAGCGCCTTTCTGGAGGTGCGGGACTGGGCTGTTGACTCCGGCAGGGCCTTTGCGGAGGGCGAGACGAACGCCGGAAAGGCGGTGTGCATCCTGGGGAGCACCGTTCGGAAGGAACTCTTCGGTGCCCAGGACCCGATCGGGATCACGATCCGGATTGGAAAGATCTCCTTCAAGGTCATCGGCGTGCTCACCGCCAAGGGACAATCCAGTTTCGGGACGGACCAGGATGATTTTGTACTCATTCCCCTGAAGGCCTTCCAGCGCCGTCTGTCCGGGAACAGGGATATCCCCGGCATTTACGTGTCGGCATGGGACGGGGTTTCCACGGAAAAGGTCAAAAAAGACATAGAACGGCTCATGCGCGACCGCCGCCGGATTGGAATCGGCAAGGATGATGACTTCAACGTGAGGGACATGCAGGAAATCACGAGCACCCTGACCGGGACGACCCGCGTCCTGACCGGCCTGCTGGGGGCCGTGGCCGCGGTCAGCCTCCTGGTGGGAGGCATCGGGATCATGAACATCATGCTGGTTTCGGTGACGGAACGGACCCGGGAAATCGGGACCCGGCTGGCCATCGGCGCTATGGAAAGAGAGGTCCTGATGCAATTTCTGGTGGAGGCCGTGGTCCTCTCTTCCCTCGGCGGGCTCTGCGGGATCATCCTCGGCCTCTCGGCAGCGGCCTTGGGCGCTCGTCTCCTTTCCGTACCCTTCGTCTTCAAATTGGGGATCGTGGCCGTCGCCTTCATCTTCTCAGCCGCCGTCGGGGTGATCTTCGGTTATTTCCCTGCCCGAAAGGCCGCCCGTATGGATCCCATCGAGGCCCTGCGTTACGAATAACGCTTCCAGTCCTGTCGTTGTGTAAGATTTTTCCATGATGTGGAACCGCATTCTCCAATAAGATGTAAACCTTTTCCATCCCCCCCCCCGAAAGCACCGCATGCAGTTCTCCAACCATTTGTAATTTATTGATAATTTTAAAACCCTATGTTGGTATGGCGCTTGCTTTACTACCTGAGTCAAACACACCCGTAGGATTCCGACCATGATGGATGAAAAATGGGAGTGATGGCATTTCAGGAAATTTTCGAGAGGCGCCCCTTGCAGGGCGATGAAGAGAGGAAAAGCAATGTATGCATCAGTCAAGGGCGCGGTATGGCCCTTCATAATCATCTTATTGGCCGGGTACCTTCTTTACCTGACCTAGCAGATTCACCAAGGCCCTTCTTTTTGAAAAAAGATTCCCCCGCTCAAAATGCGCTGATGTTGATCTTCCGGATGAGCGTTAATCGATGGCATCCACGACCTGAAATCCTTCCTTTTCCAGGGCATCTTTTATCGGAGAGGTCTTGCAGGGTGAGAGGCGGAAATAGTAGGTCCGATCACCTGTCATTTGGGGTTTTACACCCACATTGACAATATCACCCCCTGAATCATTGATGATTTGCAGGGACTTCTTGAAGGCGCCGGGATCGTTTCCCAGTACCACGTCAATCCTCGAAGTGGCTGTCAGAATGCCCATCATGTCAATAAAGGCCCGGAGGATATCCGTCTGGGTGATCACACCGACCAGTTTACCGTCTTGGACAACAGGCATGCCGCCTATCTTGTGTTCATAAATGCGTTGGGCCGCGACTTCGATGTAATCATCAGGGCCGACGGTTACGGGATTCTTGATCATCAAATCCTTCAGGGAGACATCCCCGACCATGGAGGGGATAAATCCCGTCTTGAGGTCCGCCAGGGTGACAAACCCTTTGAGCACGCTGCCTCTCCCGACCACGGGAAGGTGCCGAATCGAGTTCGTCTTCATGATCTCAATGGCCTGCTGAATCGAAGCCCTTTCCGTAATGGTGATCGGATTGCCAACCATTAACGTTCTGATCTTCATGATTCTTTTCCTAATCCAGGCCAGGGGTTATCATTCAGGGTTACGGGAAATTCGGCGCTTTCAGCCTGATGTGAGGGTGGCACCCAGCCTATTTACCCCCTTTTCCGCAGGCTGAAGGGGCGCGTCGACCGGATTCTTTTTCGTGTGGCGAATGAGTCGTAATACAAGGAAACGCCTAATAAAAAGGATAGGTGAAAGCGGGTGGCGTGTCAAGGGTTAAGGCGATAAGGTTTCCCGCGCCAGATACCAGGTATCAGCAGAGGCTACTCAAATTCTAAAGATGTTTTCCGTGCTTCGACGATCTCTGCGAACCTTCTTAAAAACTCCGGTCCGGCAGACGTCTCTGTGCTCTCTTTAATCAATTTGTCCGGATCCTGTCCTTCTTCTCGCAGGTCCTTTCTATACCTTTCTATATATTCTCTCAGGATGGTGCGATTGAACTCCGGATGGAATTGTATCCCCCAGGCACTGTCTCCCACCACGAAGGCCTGGTGACGATCCTTATCATTGGATGCCAGTAAAAGGGCATCCGGGGGCAGTTCCAGCACGCATTGGGTGTGACAGACATGGAATCTGACAGGATTTGGAAGCTCACGAAAGAGCAGATCTTCTCCTGCCTCGGGTGCCAACTCCACATTCACAGTCCCGAAGTGCCTGCCCAGGGGATTATCTCCGACCTTCCCGCCCATGGCGTAGGCCAATAATTGGTGTCCGTAGCAGATTCCCAGGACCGGGATTTTTCGTTCAACCAGACCCGGCAACCATGCCGCCGTGCGTTCGCTCCAGTCCAATTGCTCGGTCACCATTTCGTGGGACCCGGTGATGATCACGCCCGAAATCGCGTCGTAATCCGGGAGAGGCGCACCTTCACACACATGGATAACATGGGCACGCTCCCTATCCATGCCCATCCCGGCCAGGATCCAGTGCTCAAAATCGCCCGCTCCGGGCAAAAGGGATTCAAAGGTCTTGCCGACCTTGATGATAACCGCTCTTCTCATTTATGCACTCACAAATCGAAGGGGGGCAACAAGCCCCCCTTACCCTTTCAGGAAACATCTAACAAAAAAACACTTCTTCAGCCCTGTCTATGAAAGCAGGCCTCCCTGCCGCTAAAATGCGATGGACAGGGTCACGCCCCCAAAGAGGAAGGACGAATCATTGCTATAGCTCGCATCCTTGAGCAGATCGTCCGCCCTGCTTGACAGGGGAAAGGAATAGGAGATTGCAGGCGATACCGTGATATATTCCCCAACAGGTATGGTCAGGCCTGCTGAAATCAACCCATCATGCAAACTTCTATATTTCTTTGTGGTGCCCACCTCCACAAAATCGTCATCATCCGAATAGTAGTAACCCGCACTGCAGGCCAGGTCCAGAGTGATGTCATGCGGCAGTTGAAAAGCGTGGGATATGCCGAGATTGAGATACCACCCCGGAAACTCAGAGATGTCCCGATAGATGGTCAGGGTGGGGGAAAGCAGCACATCCAGACCGGCGCTCAAATAGACTTCCTGGGTGTCATTCGCATTATGCACGGCATAATAGATATATCCCACACCCATGGACAGAGGTCCAAAGGCCCAGTCATAGGCCAGAGTCATATCGGTCTCGGTCCACTCGGCCTTATCCGTTCCGACCAGATCCGAGTCCAGGTTACCCCACAGATTCAGGCTGAATCCCTTGTAGCCGACGGTTACAGACGGCTGAAGGACAAGGCTGTCATGGTTCAGTTCATATCCTCTCCACACATACTTGCTCAAAACACTGATGTCCGCGGATGCGGTGGGTCGTTCCCCTTCTTCCGCTCTGACGTTGACCATGGAACCCGCAAGAATCACCGCTATCGCAACGGCGGTTATCATTTTCTTTAATAGCATTTTACTCCATCCTCCTTCAAATTGAGATACAGATATCTTTCTTCTTTTCTTCCGTTTTGGTCTTATGGTGCCGTCCACGCTCTCCACCCCTGCACGTGCCGACCTCCTTTCTCTTTTACCTGGACTCCTCGGCACCGTTTTCCCATGTTCATAAGCAAGGAACGTACCAAATCCCGGCCAGGCCGTGACAGTCGCATCGACCGCGTTATTCAGCCGTCTGCATGTCAAGAAAAAGACACTAAATATACATTTTTGTTTGACATAAAGGCTTTTTTAACATATTTGTAATTTTTTTCAGCCCCATTTCATAGTGAGCATGGCGCGAGTGCCTTCCATGCCCCTGAGGGTTCTGCAGGTCAGTCCCCATCCGGTTCCCGGGAAATAAGACGCCCGCAGTCCTTGCAGAGGCTTGTCTTCATGCACCCATTGATATATGAAATAGAATGTCCTGCACAACCTTATAGAGAGGAATGGGTTGAACCATGATCACATTACTTGATTACGGTGCCGGCAATGTCCGGAGCGTCATAAACGCCATTGAAAGGCTCGGGGAAAAGGTCAAGGTCGTGGCGTCAGGGGAGGACATCCTGTCTGCGGAAAAACTGATTTTTCCCGGCGTGGGGGCCTTCGGCAGCATGATGCATATCCTTGAGGAAAAACAATATATCCAACCCCTGAGGACGTACCTCGCATCCAATCGGCCCTTCTTCGGCATTTGCCTCGGCATGCATGCCCTGTTTGAGGAGAGCGAAGAGGCCCGGGGCGTCAGGGGATTGGGCTTTATTTCCGGTCCAGTAAAACGGTTCTCCATCGACCTCCCGGTACCCCACATCGGCTGGAACGGGCTGAAGATCAGGCAGCCCTCACGAATCTTTGCAGGACTTCACGGAGAAGAAAGGTTTTACTTTGACCATTCCTACCATGTGGCCCCGGATGACGACACCGTGGTTCTGACCACCACGGACTACGGTTATGCCTTTGTCAGCGCCATTCAGAAAGGCCCTGTCATCGCCACGCAGTTCCATCCTGAAAAAAGCGGGGACGCCGGTCTGGGCCTGTTGAAAAACTTCCTGGATACTTCCATCAAAGCGACCATGCCCGCTCAGAATGCCGAAGATACCCGTCTGGCCAAGCGGATCATTGCCTGCCTCGACGTCCGCTCCAATGACCAGGGAGATCTGGTGGTCACCAAGGGGGATCGATACGATGTGAGGGAAAAGGGCATCGTCCGAGACGTCGGCGTACCCGCGGAACTGGCCGGCCGTTACTATGAGGAGGGGGCCGATGAGATCGCCTTCCTCAACATCACCGGGTTCAGGGATTTCCCCCTGGAGGACATGCCCATGCTCGAGGTTCTGAAGCAGACATCCCGAACCGTCTTTGTGCCGTTGACTATAGGGGGTGGAATCCGGGATTACACGGACGAGAAAGGACGCGCCTATTCGGCCCTCGAGGTCGCCGCGGAGTACTTCCGGTCCGGCGCGGACAAGGTCTCCATCGGGAGTGACGCCGTTCTGATTGTCGAGGACTACCTCAGGACCGGCCGAAAGACCGGTCAAAGCGCCATTGAAGAGATATCCCGGGTGTACGGCAGTCAGGCGGTGGTCATCTCCGTCGATCCCAGGCGGGTCTATGTCCGCTCGCCGGAGGAGGTCAGACATCACGTGATCGAAACGAATCTTCCGGGTCCCCGGGGCGAGAGATACTGCTGGTATCAGTGTACCATCAAAGGGGGCCGTGAGGGCAGAGACCTGGATGCCGTAACCCTGGCAAAGGCCTGCGGGGAACTGGGGGCCGGAGAGATCCTGCTCAACTGTATCGACCGGGACGGCACCAACAAGGGATTCGATATCGAACTCATCAATGCGGTAAAAAGGGCGGTGACGATCCCGGTCATCGCCTCAAGCGGTGCCGGCTGCAAAGAGCACTTCCAGGAGGTCTTTACCAGGACAGATGTCGAATCCGCCCTGGCAGCGGGGATCTTTCACCGTCGGGAGGTGTCCATCGGCAATATCAAGCGTTATCTGTCGGGCAGAGTTGAGGTCAGGATCTGACCGGTCAGACAAGAAGAGAGCGTGGTGATACGGTCTCCGGTCCCTCAGAAATAGCTCCGCGACCCCACATACCGGGTTGCGAAGTAGGGGGCTGAAAGGGAGTCCTGACGAATGATCTTCCCTCTGCCGGGGGCATGGATAAACCTGCCGTTCCCGATATAAACGCCCACATGAGAGACCCGCTTTTTCCCTGATGTGGAGAAGAAGACCAGATCCCCCTCCATCATCTGAGCGAATTTCACAGGACTCCCCGCCCTGTACTGTTCCATCGAAGAGCGCGGGAGATTGAGACCGTTCAACCGGTAGACGGCCATGGCCAGACCACTGCAGTCAAAACCCCTGTCCGGTGAAGCGCCTCCCCAACGATAGGGAAGGCCGATGAAACTCTCGGCCGTCGAGACAATGGCCTTCCGGAGGGCCGGGTCCCTGTAGACGCGGGACCTTCCCGGTGCATAATCATCCGGCCCGACGATATAGTACGCGTCGATGATTCCGGCACAGACAAGGGGCTCCGCCTCGTTACGGGCCGTTTCGGGTGAGGGATAATCCCCGAAACGGACCTTATAGAGACCGGTTTCATGGCGAAAATAATAGGCGCCGAATCCCTGCCGTTCCAGCAATTCGGTCAGTCCGGCGGCATTGTCCAGGTTCGAGAAGGCCCCGATTTGAACGCTGTAGCCCATTCTGGCAAGGGGTTTTCCGGTCGGAACCGGCTCGGGCCTTTTGGGCACGGGAGGGGAACCCGCACAACCGCTGATCACCAACAGCAGGATCATGGCCCTCAAAAAACGCAGGGTCCCCTGCCCCCCGGGCCCCAACCTGAACCCGATGCCGCCTTCTTTTCCACGCCCCATCGCTTTTTTCCTCGGCGTCACTCAGGCCTCCGACGCACCCAAGACCTAAGATATTACCAGACGGTACACCTGAAAGTAAATTTTTCAATGTCTTTAACGTATTCAGGAGATAACCGCAGGGATCTATCTATCGTTTTGATATCCCTAACTTTTCAAGAAAAGAACAAGGCAACCTTTCAAGAAAAATTTACTTGACAGGCCGGCGTTCAGCCTATATCTATCTTCACTTATATCAAAACAGTAAAGATTCATCCCTTCGTTCCGTGAATCTCTTAAAACCCCGCCCTCCCCCAAGCTCGGCCCCGACAGATGTTTGAAGGGGTCCGATTCACCGAAACGGCAGGGCGTTTTTCGGACATGCAGCGAGAGGACGAGATATAGAGGAGGAAACGAGATTTTCGGTCTCCTCTTCGCCGTTTCGGGTGAGGGCATTTTTTATCCCGGAGTTCGCGCGCTCGCGCGGTGTTTGTGGAAATGGCCTGCTCCCCTTTGGGGCCTTGTCCAGCTGAAGCGGTTCTTTTTCGGTCCATGGGATCCAGGGCGAAAAATACACAATAGTTTAGGAGGAAAAGACATGAAGGAGAGCGTTGTTTTTGTGATTTTGTCGGCACTGCTTTTTCTTGGGGCCGTTCCAGGCACGGTCCTTTCCCAGGTTATAGAAGGGCAATCCCAAGGGGTCTACACCCTGGGGGAAGTCGTGGTGAGCGCCGAAGGGAAAGGCGTGGAACAGGTCGGCACCGTTTATGAGATCACGGAGGAAGACATCCGCAATCAGGGCGTGCGTACCCTCAACGAGGCCCTGGCCCTCCTGCCGGGGCTCAGCATCCGGTCGGGCGCCCAGGGGGTACCTAGGGTCGATCTGAGGGGCTTTCGCGGCAGGCATGTCGTGTTGCTGCTGGACGGGATACCCTTCAATTCAACCTATGACGGACAGTTTGATCCCTCCATCATCAGCGTGGAAAGCATTGCCAAGATCAAGGTCTCCTATGGGACCCATTCCGTCCTTTATGGTGACGGAGGTCTGGGGGGCGTCATCAACATTGTGACCAGGAAGGGCAAAAAGGGGTTCGAGGGTGCGGTCTCCGGGGAAATGGGAGAGCAAAGCACCCGTCTTGGAAAGGCGGCCCTTTCCGGCGCCCAGGATAAATTCGACTTTTTCGTGAGCGCAAGCGCCTATGAGACGGATGGTTTCGCCATTTCCGACGATTTCAGGGCAACCTCCGAAGAGGATGGAGGGTTGAGAGAAAACAGCGATCGCAAGAGAAACAACCTCTTCGCCAACTTGGGTCTCACCCCCACGGACGACCTCGCACTCGGCCTGGTTGTCACAAAAACCACGGGGGAATACGGCATTCCCCCCAGCACCATTAACGATAACAAAGATCCCTTCGCCAGCAGGCCGAGGTATGAACGGGTGGAGGACTTTGATGGTTATTCCGCTCAATTATCGGCGAGTTACAATGCAACGGATGCCCTTGAAATCCGATCCGGACTCTTCGTCAACCAGATGGAGGAAGAGAAAAACCGCTATGACGACGATGGTTACGACGCGATCACAAAGAGCAACAATTATTCGGAAAAGAGCACGACCAGAATAACGGGGCTCAACCTGCAGGCCAGGCATGACCTGGGATCCGCCGGCTCGTTGGCCTTGGCGCTCAATGGGCGACAGGAAAAATGGGAGGCCGACGGCTGGATCGTTACGAAAAATGATCCCCAGGACGACTACAATTACATGCGGAAAAACAAAATCTATGTGGGGGCTCTCGAATATACCGTTTCTCCTGTGGACAAGATGGAGGTCGTCTTGGGTTACAGTCACAACTGGCTCAAAAAGGACTCGGGAGAGAACGACAGCGAAGGGAGTTACCTGGCCGGTGTCTACTATGATATCAGGGAAGGGACCCGTCTCAAGGGATCCTATGCAAGGAAGATCCGCTTCCCCTCCATCAGGCAGCTCTATGATGATACGGCCGGTTCGGGGAACCCCGACCTCAAGCCGGAAAAATCAGACAACTATGAACTGGGAATCATCCAGAGCCTGCCTCACAACACGACCATCGGCCTGACCGGTTTCTATATCGACGCCCAAGATTACATTGAAAAGATCGGCGACCTGTTTGTAAACAATGATCAATACCGTTTTCAGGGCATCGAAGTGACGGCGGAGACACGCTTTGTTGAAAACCTGATGCTGAGGCTGGGATACACCTTCCTCGATACCGAGGACAAGTCCCCGGATTCTCTCAGGACCGACCTTCAGTACAGGCCCAGGCACAAGTTGACCCTTGAGGGAAAGTACGCCTTTGACTTCGGCCTGTCCGCCTACATGAGCATTGTGCACGTCAAGGGTCGATATGATTACTCCTCCGACTTTTCACAGAAGGTCGAGATGGATCAGTATACCCTTGTCAACATGAAAATCGATCAGACGTTGCTGAAGGGCATGCTGACCCTCTATGTCGGGGCGGACAACCTCTTTGACGAATACTACGAGGACAGTTATGGTTTCCCCAACCCGGGCCGCTATTTCTACGGTGGGGTTGAATTCAAGTTTTAGTGAAAAAACATATTGATCGGAAGAGTACAGAAAAAAACCGCACGGTTTTAAAAGCCGGATCCATGTCCCGAGCCGATCTGCTGATTCTGCAGGGGCGTGGATCCCATACCGAAAAGAAATCCGAAGGAATCTGATATATGAAATTGTTTATTGCTATTGACGACACTGATAACAAAGAAAGCATCGGCACCGGAAGATTATCGCGAATGCTCGCCGATGAACTCAAAGACAAAGGCATGGTGATCAAGAGCCGTGTAACCCGGCACCAACTCCTTGTTCACCCGGATATCCCCTACACTTCCCACAACAGCAGCGCATGCATCGACGCCCTGATGAACGGATGCACGCCGGAACAGGTGGCAGAATTTGCCAAGTCTTTTCTCAATGAACATTTTCACGAGGGAGCCAACCCCGGCCTGTGCATCGCCGGCCAGGAGGCCGTACCGGAAGAACTGCCCGCCTTGGGGTATCGTGCACAGAAGGAGGTCATTTCACTCGAAGAGGCAAAGAGTCTGGCCGATCGACTCGGTGTCATTACCTGGTGGAGCGGCGAAACGGGGCAGGGGTGCATCGGGGCCATGTCGGCCGTGGGCCTCAGGAGCACAAACAATGACGGCCGCTATATTGAGTTGGACGGTATCCGGGACGTCGGAGGTATACTCACCGTGGGCGAGATCCTCGATCGCACTGCCATCGAGCGCATTGCCTCCCAGGAGGGCTCCGACCTGGGACCGGAGGAAATCGTGGACACGCAAAACTGGATCCGGCCTGTTTTAAAAAACGGGCTTGTCACTCTGGAAGTCATTCCGGTGAACGGTCACTGGCGGGCACCCCACAAGAAAAAACCCAAGGACAAAAAGGCATAGAGAATCAGACAACGCGACGGGATTGAAAACATTTTACCCCCGCTGAGGAGACCACGGGCGCAGAGAGAATCCGGATTGACCATGGGAAACTTATACTGTATGATGCCGCTCAAAATTGCTAGACTGGCAGAAAGGCGTTTTCGACTTTTTGCGGGATCGTTAAAATTTTGATTGTGAGGTTGATCTATGACAACCAAGGTGCTCATTGCAACAGAGAAGCCCTTTGCGGAAGCGGCAAGAAACAGCATGGTCAGGATGTTCGAAGAGGCCGGCCTTGAACCCGTTGTACTGGAGAAGTACGCGGATGAGTCTGAATTGCTCTCGGCCCTGTCGGATGTGGCGGCGATGGTCATCCGAAGCGACAAGGTGACCCGGGAGGTACTGGATGCGGGAAAGGAACTCAAGCTGGTCGTGCGCGCAGGCGCCGGCTACGACAACGTAGACTGCGTGGCAGCCAAGGCCCGGGGCGTTGTCGTGGAAAACACCCCCGGCCAGAACGCCAACGCCGTGGCGGAGCTGGCTGTGGGCATGATGATCATGATGGCCAGGGGCAAGTATACCGGCAAATCCGGGACAGAGCTCAAGGGCAAGACCATCGGGATCCATGCATACGGCAATGTCGGGAAAATAGTCGCCGACCTGGCCAAGGGCTTTGGGATGGAGGTCTGCGCCTTCGACCCCTTCATCGATGGATGCGTATTCGAGGAAAACTCCGTGGCCTGCATGGGCTGCAGGGAGGACCTCTATTCCTGCTGTGACTACGTCTCCCTTCATGTCCCGGCGACTCCCGAGACCATAAAGTCCATCGATTATGAGATCCTGTCCCGTTTGAAGGAGGGGGCGACGATCATCAATACGGCGCGCGCCGAGGTCATCAAGGAGGACGACCTTCTCAGGATCATGGAAGAGAGGCCTGATCTCAAATACGCATCGGATATAGCCCCGAAAAACGCCGACATCCTGGTGGAAAAGTTCTCCGATCGCCTGTTTTTCACCCCCAAAAAGATGGGGGCTCAGACGGTTGAAGCGAACTACAACGCAGGCATAGCCGCCGCAACGCAGATCATCGCCTTTCTGAAGGAAGGCAAGGTCATGAATCAGGTCAACT
>JBMNCO010000101.1:100809-103406 GCA_049366815.1 Desulfatiglandales bacterium
GCAACGCAGATCATCGCCTTTCTGAAGGAAGGCAAGGTCATGAATCAGGTCAACTGATTTCCAGGGGTATGAGGACGTCAGTGCCCCCTGCGGTGTGCAGGGGGCACTGACTGACGCCTGAAGGGTATGGAAGAAGGGCCCGTTGACCGGCTCAACAGGCGTGGTCTTTTAATTCAGGCCTTTCACTTTCATCCTTTTCTGCTGAAGACTGGGCCTCTACCGCCGCACATCGCGCGGCCTCTCTCCTGCAAATTCCGCACTGATTCGGCAGCAGCCCGTGTTTGCATCTGCTCTGCGCAACCATAACTCTCCTTTCCTGCATTCAGTTCGTCGTCGCCCTCACCGTCTTGTGTAAAAAAGTCACATCCAGGACACGGTCTCCCCACAAAGGCAAAAGGGAGATACCTCTTGTTTCCCGGACCCGTCCCGCGGTAAGGGCGGCTTTTTTCAAAGGTCTCTCTGACCTAACAAATGTCTTGTGACGATGTCAATTATTTTGTTATACCATTCATGCCAACTTTAGGTCTCAATGATTTCAATTGACTGTTTTTTTAAATTTTTCAGTTTTACCACACGCCATCTGTCAGGGCCTGTAGACGGGAAAATCCCGCACGTCATCGGCCCAAACGGTGCGTTCTGATGTAAATGAAGAAAAAGATACCCTACACCGTTATGTTCCTGGCTCCCCTTGCCTGTATATTCATCTCCCTCTGTGTAGGTCGCTATCCCCTCTCGGCGGCTGAGGTGATCCATGCCCTGTTGCATCCACCCCAGGCGGGCGGTGGAGGCGCGGCGCCGGATGTCTTTCAGACCGTTATCTGGGAAATCCGGCTGCCTCGGGCCCTGCTGGGGAGCATGGTGGGAGCGTGTCTCGCCGTGAGCGGGGCGGCCTTTCAGGGCCTTTTTCGGAACCCCCTGGTCAGTTCCGGCATCCTGGGGGTGAGCGCAGGGGCCGGGTTCGGTGCGGCCCTCGCCGTCCTGCTCTTCAATACGGTGGCCGCGGCCTATCCCCTGGCCCTCGCATTCGGACTGGTTGCGGTCCTGTGCAGTTACCTGATCGGCCGCCTTTACAGCACCACGCCGACCATCATGCTGGTCCTGGGCGGTGTGATCGTATCGTCGGTGTTCGCCGCCCTCCTCTCCTTTGCCAAATACATTGCGGACCCCTACGATCAGTTACCCACCATTGTGTTCTGGCTCATGGGCAGCCTGGCCTCGGCCCGTTACAGGGACATCCTGATTGCCGGCGTGCCCATGGTCCTGGGCATTGCAGGTCTGCTCGCCGTACGCTGGCAGATCAACGTCCTGTCCATGGGAGACCGGGAGGCCCATGCCCTGGGGGTGAATACGGCCCTCAGCAAGGGGATGGTCATTTTCTGCGCCACCCTGGCGACCGCCGGGGCCGTGTGCGTCAGCGGGGTCATAGGCTGGATCGGGCTGGTGATCCCCCACATCGGCAGGATGCTGGTGGGGAACGACAACCGCATCCTCGTTCCCGTCAGCCTGTCCCTGGGCGCGTGCTTTCTGGTGCTGGTGGACAATCTGAGTCGGATAGTCTCGGGCTCGGAGATCCCCCTCGGCATCCTGACGGCCCTGGTGGGCGGGCCCTTCTTTGTCTACCTCCTGAAAAAGACCAAGGGAGGGGGCTGGTGATGCCCTTGATCGAGATACGCAATGCAGCCTTTTCCTACGGTGCGCAGAGCATCTTCAAAGACATCAGCTTCAGCGTGACGCCGGGTGAGATATTTTGTCTGCTGGGTCCCAACGGATGCGGAAAGACCACACTCCTGGACTGCATCCTCGGTTTTCATCCCCTGAACGCCGGCAGCATTCATGTCGCGGGCAAAGACTCCCGAAGTTACGGGCACGGCAAGATCGCCCGCCACCTCGCCTATGTGCCCCAGCGGCATGAACGCACCTTTCCCTACACGGTTCGGCAGATCGTCACCATGGGGAGAGCCGCCTACCTGGGGATGTTCGAGGCCCCCTCTGAGGAAGACAGACGCCTTGCCGATGAGGCCCTCGACCGCATCGGCATCCGCCACCTGGGGGATCGGCCTTACACCCACCTGAGCGGAGGTGAAACCCAGCTCGTGATGATCGCCCGGGCCCTTGTGCAGCAAACGCCGGTGGTGATCATGGACGAACCCACGGCCCACCTGGACTTCCGTTATGAACTGCAGATCATGGAGGTCATCACGGAACTGGTAAGGGCCGACCATCTGTCCATCGTCATGGCGACCCATTTCCCCAATCATGCCTTTTATTTTCAGAATAACGGCGTGAGCACCACCGTCGCCCTGCTCCACCAAGGGGGCCTTCTGGCCGTCGGCCCCCCGGAGGCCACACTTGATGAAGAGCGTCTGAAGACCCTCTACGGCGTAAACGCCAGCGTGATTTCGCTCAATACAGAGGACGGCACCAGTATGAAACACATTATTGCCTTGCGCACGGCAAGATAGTTTCCAGCCAGGTAAATACTCAGATGGATAGGCTGTAGGCATTCAGGCTGTGAGGTGTCACAGGAAGGGGACATGCGTGATCATAGGAAACTCAGGGCGTTTGAATCGGCTGATGCACATCCGGAAATGAGCATT
>JBMNCO010000102.1:0-6354 GCA_049366815.1 Desulfatiglandales bacterium
TTCTTCATCAAGGAGAGGTCATCCAAAAAAACGGAGGTAACTACTCAGCTAGATAGGCTGTAGGCATTTAGGCTGTGAGATACCGCAGGAAGGGAAGATGCGCGATCATAGGAAACTCAGAGCTTTTGAATTGGCTTTGGCCTGTCAAGACGGGTATTCTTATGAACGTGAAATGTCTAGCTGTGAATCAAAAATTGTGGAAGCCGAGAAGGTTTTGGGTGCCCTGCTTCGATCAAGGCGCGGATAGGGAAGGGTTCGAAAACGAATAGCCTTTAGCCTACAGCCTAACCAACCTGAACAGTTACAAACGGAGATGGTCTCTTCTAACGGTAGGTGTCCACAAACCAATCGATGAGTTTTCGGGCAATGCTTATCTTGTCGGGAACAGGGGGAAGCCGGTGGGGTGAATACCAGC
This sequence comes from Desulfatiglandales bacterium, assembly GCA_049366815.1. Taxonomy (GTDB): domain Bacteria; phylum Desulfobacterota; class DSM-4660; order Desulfatiglandales; family HGW-15; genus CAYNYM01. The sequence goes on from JBMNCO010000102.1 coordinate 416, forward strand.
CCGCTTCCGCTATCTCGTTGTGATCAATAACGATCTCACCTCCTGCATATCGCGCCGTAAAGGCGATCATCAGAGAGTCGGGAAAGGGCCAGGGCTGGCTTCCAAAATAGCGAATGTCCCCGATCTCTAAGCCCACCTCTTCTTTCACTTCCCGCCTCAGGCATTCCTCAAGGGTCTCGCCGGGCTCCACGAAACCGGCCAGGACACTGTACATGTGAACGGGAAATCGATTGGCCCTCGCGAGAAGGATGCGCTCGTCCCTGACAACCGCCGCAATGACAGCGGGCGACAACCTGGGGAATGCCTTGAGACCGCACTCCGGGCACACCTTGGCCCTCTCTTGAGGGATAGGTCGCACGGGAGCCCCGCAGCGGCCGCAATACTGGTTTTTCTGGTCCCACTTCATGATTTGTATGGCGCGGCCCGCCACCTGAAAAAATGTCGTCTCCAACACCCCGAACAACTGGCGGAGGCCCTGAAAACGCATACCCTCAGGGGCCTCGGCTTGCAGCGGGCATTCCGCAGAAAAGCAGGGCACACCGTCCAGGGTCCCAAGATACTGTTTTCGGACAGGTCCAAGATGAAGCGCTTCCGGTTCCTCCAGCAAAGGGACCCCGGCGGTCCTGCTTTCGGCCTTGATCAGGAGTCTGTTGCCACGGAAAAAAAACCACCAGGCGGGGCTCCTCAGGGATGACGGGGAAATCCCGGGTTCAAAACGCATCAGCGAGACCCCTTCCACCCTCACTGGTTCCCCATGACCAACGGTATGGCCGAATCCGCCGTGTTGTTTCGGCATCCGGCCACGATGCGACAAAAGGCCGCCTCGAACTCCCGCCATATCTCCAGGCCGATACGGTTGTGTGTGTCCACGATTTCCTTCAGGATGTCCTTGTCGGTGAGTGGATTGATGAGAACGGCCCTCAGAACGACGATGTTTTGAGGGCGGTACCGTGTGGCTTCAAGTGTGGTCCTGGACACGAAGGTCGTGTCATCCATCCTGAGGGCCTTGTGCAGCTTGATGTTCAGGCCGTTTATCAGGTGATTGATCTTTCGGATGTTTTTGTCCATTTCTCTGACAACGGCCTTGTCATGGGTGGTTTTCCTGATGGACAGCCATTTGCCGACCTGTTCCTGAACGACCTGGGGGCTGAAACGGTAGTTGAGGATAAAGAGTTCCGGCTTGTTGAGGGTTTCGAAATTCCCGCAACCATCCAGGATCTCTTTGAGCGCATCGGTATTTTCACGCGCACTTCTGAAAAGGAGTCCATATCCCTGGCGCCCGATAATCTTTAAAGCAGCCCAGGGCTTGAGGCTGGAAAAGGGGCGGGATCCTTCGATGGTAAACCGACCCATGTCCACGGAGTTTCTGCGGATCACGTAGTTTGAACTCTGCCGGATCTGGTTGAGGTCTTTTTCGCTCTTTAAAAGGACGAGCCCGATGGTCATGGGACAATAGAGCAGTTTATGGGCATCAATGGTGACCGAATCGGCCTTCTCAATACCCTTGAACATCGGGCGGTATTCGTCTACCAAGAGGGCGGAGCCCCCCCAGCAGGCATCCACATGAAAATGGGCCCCCACTTGTCTGGCTATTTCCCCCAGTTTTTGAAGATTGTCCACGTTACCCGTTTCGGTGGTGCCGGCGATTCCCACGATGGCGATAATCTTGGTCCGATCTCTCTTGGCCTTCAGGTAGCGGATCTTTCGATTGAGACTTCGGAGGTCTATGCGGTTGCAGTCATCCACAGGAATGGGCAGGACATTTTCTTCTCCCAACCCAAGGATATTGGCCGATTTCTTGATGGAGTAATGGCCTCTGGTCGAGACGAGGACGACTCCCCGCGCGTACCCATAATGTCTCAAGGCCTGCGCCATGCCGGCCGCTCGGCAGCCCGGGAAATCCCCGTCCGGAGGAAAGGCCTTTTCCCTGGCAATGATAAGGGCCGTCAGGTTTCCGATGGTGCCGTCGGATGTTACATTACCAAGGGCCACGCGGTGATTCTGAATGTTCTTTTCATAGAACTTGTCCGTCCTGTCAAAGACCAGGCGATGAAACCAGGCCACGAGTTCTCTTTCTACAAAGCTGGAGGCCTTGGCCGTTTCTATCTTGACCTGATTCTGGTTCAGGGCCGCAATAATCATCTCAAGGAGGATCATAAAATAGGGGATGGCGCTGGTCATGTGGCCGATATAATAGGGATTAGCGACCTTTACCGAATGTGCCGTCACCTTCCTTTTGATCTCCGCCAGGACATCCTTGATCAGGTTGGGATCATGGGGAACGGTGGTCTGATCGAATATTTCACTCAGTTTGGGAAGGCCTATGCTGCTGTGGATCCCTCCCTTTTCCGCGAAAAAATCGTGGATCATCTCAAGGAGTTCATGGCCGAACTCGGTAAACTTGTCCGGCTTGTCCGGCATGATGAAGAGTTTTCGAAGGTAATCCAGATTGCTTTTGACTTCTTTTGCTTGTCGATCCATGGCCCCCCCAGCACCTATGGCCTTCAGCCTCTCGGCACAGCAAGCATGCGTTCGACTGCTCCCCTGGCCCGAATTCCGATATTGTCCGGAACCTTGACCTGCGGTTTCATGTTCTCGAGGGCCTTCAGGATGTCTTTCGGCCTCGTCTTCTTCATATCCTGACACACCATCTGATCATCCGCCGGATAAAAAATTTTATCCGGGTTGGCCTTTGAGAGGGGGTAGAGTATCCCCTTCTCCGTGCCGACAATAAATTCCCTTCGATCGGACTCGGCGGCAAGGGCGAGCATCCCGGACGTACTCTTGATCTCATCGGCCAGATCTAGGACTTCCGGCGGGCATTCCGGATGGGCCATGAACACCGCATCCGGATGGGCCGCCTTCATCTTCCGGACCTGTTCCGGCCTGAGATTGTTGTGCACGGGACAATATCCCTCCCAGTAGCTGATCGCCCTTCCGGTCTTTTTTGCGGCATACTGCGCAAGATTCTTGTCCGGGGTCATCAGGATCGATTCCTCCGGGCCGATGGAGTTGACCACCTGCACCACATTGGCCGACGTACAGCACAGATCGCTCTCCGCCTTGACTTCCGCCGTGGTGTTGACATAACTGACCACCACAGCACCCGGCATCTCCTGTTTCTTTTTTCTCAGTTCCTCCGCTGTAATCATGTCCGCCATGGGGCATCCTGCGCTCATCACAGGCAGGAGGACGATCTTGTCCGGAGAGAGGATAGAGGCCGTCTCGGCCATAAAATGGACCCCGCAAAATACGATCACTTCCGCATCCGTTTCGGAGGCCCTTATGGACAGCTCCAGGGAATCTCCGCAAAAATCAGCCAGGTCCTGAACCTCGGGAACCTGATAGTTGTGGGCCAGGAGGATGGCGTTCCTCTGTTTGAGGAGTCCCCTGATGGCCTCTTCCTGGGCCTTGGTGTTGCTGTTCTCGTTTTGCATGGCTGACAAAAGACACTCCTTGTCGTGAGTTGGGCCTTCCAGGCCCCGGGACGTTCCATGGTCCTCCCAGGCAAGGCATGCGGGACCCTTGGCGGTCCGGATCAGAAGGCCATGCCTACCTATAATGAATTTTCCCCTGTTGAGTCAAGTCGTTTGAGAGAATACTGACCCCTATAGACCAAGGGACGACGACGCCGTGACGCGTCCGCAAGGATAAAGAAGTCCTATACCCTTTACGACGGAGGGTGTTTAGAGGCAAAACCACCTTTATTTGCTATGTATTTTTTTACATTATCGAACGTTCGTTCAATTTTATCATTGACCTCCCGGCTCTAATCTGATATGAGAAGAAAAGTTTTATTGGGAGCAATCTAAATCACTGTTGACCGGTCATAGAATGGAGGTTCAAGGCATGAAAAAAATCGGTATTATCGGCGCTGGCAACATGGGAGCAGGCATCGTTCAGAAAACGGCCCAAGAGGGGCTTTCGGTCGTCATGGTCGACATCAAACCCGAATTCGTGGACAAAGGGATCAACACCATAAAGACAACGCTGCAGGAGGCCGTAGACCGCAAGATCCTGAAACCCCAGAAGGTGGACGAGGTCTTGGGGCGCATCCAGGGGACTACGAACCTTGCAGACGTCAAGGACTGCGATCTTGTCATTGAGGCCGTATTCGAAGACATGAACGTAAAGAAAAACCTCTTCAAGGACCTTGACGCAATCTGTGGACCCCAAACCATCCTGGCCACAAACACCTCGTCCTTTTCCGTCAATGAGATGGCCGAGGCCACCAAACGCCCCGACCGTTTTGTGGGGCTTCATTTCTTCTATCATCCGGCCAAGAACAGGCTTCTCGAGATCATCCCGGGGACAAAGACCTCAGCGCAAACCGTCGAGGTCTGCAAGCAGTACTCCCAACTGACGGGAAAGACCGACATCCTGGTCTATGACTCCCCCGGTTTTGCAGTCAACCGGTTCTTCACACCCCTCAACAATGAGGCCTTCCGATTGCTGGAGGAGGGCGTCGCCAACATTCCAACCATTGATCAGGCCGGGAAAGATGCATTGGGCGTAGGCATGGGGCCCTTTCTGCTCGTAAACGTCACGGGCGTCCCCATCGCCCTCCATGCGCAGAACACATTGTACGAAAAACTGGGCCCCTTTTATAAGCCTGCCGAAATTCTCAAGAAACAGGTCGAGACAGGAAAGGACTGGGATCTGGAGGGAGAAGTGGAAAATGACAAGCTGGAAGCGGTCCGTGAGCGGCTTCTGGGGTCCGTCTTCTTCACCAGCACATCCCTGCTGGCCGAGGGCGTTACGGATATCTCCGATATTGACCTGGGCGCCAAGGTGGGCCTTCGCTGGAAGATGGGCCCGTTCGAACTCATGAACAAGGTCGGCATCGACAAGGCCTACGAGATGGTCGAAAAACTGCTCAGGCCCTGGCCGGACATCAAGGTACCCGAGGCCCTTGCACAACAAAAGAGCAAAGGCGAGCCATGGCAGATCCCCTTCGTAAAATACACCCGGGACGGCGACCTGGGCCGGGTCACCATTTCAAGGCCCGATGCCCTGAACGCCTTGAACGGTACCGTCGTCAAACAGTTGGAAGAGGCCTTTGTCAAGGCCGAATCCGATCCGGACACCCGGGCCGTTATCCTTGATGCCGCCGGGAAGGCCTTTGTGGCAGGCGCGGACATCGGTTTTTTTATCGACTGCATCAACAACAACCGCATTGAAGACAACGTCGAATTCACCACCTACGGACAGGAGGTCTTCCAGCGGATCGATGACTGCAAAAAACTGGTGGTGGCCAAAGTGGGGGGCCTGGCCCTGGGCGGCGGATTTGAATATGCCTGCTCCGCCGACGTGATTGTGGCCACGCCCAAGGCGGTCATGGGATTCCCCGAAACGGGAATCGGCATCTACCCGGGCCTGGGCGGGACGCAGCGTCCAAGCCGTTATGTCGGGAAGGAACTGGCCAAGTACCTGGTCTTCACGGGCCGCATCATTTCAGCGGAAGAGGCCGAAAGCATCGGCCTTGTCGATTATGTCTTCACCCCGGAGGAGATCGAGGGCAGGATCAGGGCCATGATCGCCGACGGGACACTCGTCCCCAATAAGGGGAAAAAAGACGGGGAACTGCCGGAGGAGTGGCGGAAGATCAAGGCCCTCTTTGCCGATGAAAACATCCCGGGTCTGCTGGAGGGCAAGTTCCTCGACAGTGATGATCCCGTTGCGGCCAAGACCGCGAAAATGCTTGCCAACAAGGCACCCATCGCCCTGAGGCTCACCAATCAGATCATGGATGAGGGTTATGAAAAGCCCATGGCCGAGGCAACCAAACTGGAATTGGCGCACCTTATGGAGATCTTTTCCACAAAGGACGCCCTGACAGGCCTCTTGAGCGTCGGAAAGGCAAGACCCGTGTTTGAAGGCAAATAGATTTGAAACAATTGGTGTCCAAAACAAGTCTATCTTTTGCACGGGACAGTGTT
>JBMNCO010000103.1:0-15316 GCA_049366815.1 Desulfatiglandales bacterium
CAAGGGATTTCCGCTTCGGGTAGAAATTCCGCGTCCAAGCCTCAACCTTTCCCCCATCCTCACCTTTTGCCGTATCCAGGGGCAGAGGGGCGAAACAGGGGCCGGCCCCGGTGGTGTCCGACGCAAGTCAAACGGCGGGCAGGATATTATTTTCTTGACTTACCCACCCCTCTTTATTAGGAATGGTTTTATTGGGGCCAGGTGCTCAAACAAGCTTAATAGGGAACCCCGTTAAAATCGGGGACGGGCCCGCCGCTGTAATCGGGGACGAAAACCGCAATCTGTTTTTTGCATGTGACAAGCAAAGCATGAGAGAGCCACTGTCCTTGGTCGTTAGGGGATGGGAAGGCGCGGTGAGTAGGATGATCCGGAAGTCAGAAAACCTGCCTGAAACCCGGTCAGTGTCCGTTGGGAATTTTTTGTAGGGCACGGCACATTTTCCACCATCAAGGTGGAAGATATGGGCCTCCGTGGATTGGGGCGTGCTGGAAGATCTTGAGGATGAAAAAGGGCAATCCCCGGATCGATTGAATTCGATCCGGGGATTTTTTTATGTGTGCTTCTCCTATTAATCTCCTCGCGTTTTGCAGGTTAGGCGCCCCTGCTTGAGGTCCCGAAAAGGCCTGCCGCCGTCCTGTTGGTTACCTCAAAACACCACAACATTGTCAACCAGGGGAAAGGAGAAATAGGGATGAAAAGACATTTCTGGTCAACAGCCGTAGTGACCCTCTTGGGTCTGTGGGGCGCTGCGGTTGCAGCGGAAGAGGGAAAAAAAGCGGTGATTATGGATGAAGTGGTCGTCACGGCGACAAAAACGGAAGAGACAAGAAAAAATGTGTCAAATTCCATCATCATCATAGAGGCCGCAGATATTGCCGAATCACCGGCAAGATCCCTCGGGGAGTTGCTCGCGAATCATTTGGGAATGGACTGGAGGACCTACGGGGGTTATGGGGGGGCGGCCGAAGAAATTCACATCCGCGGCATGGGTGGGGACGGCACGCAGGTGTTTATCAATGGCATCAACGTCAATTCCCCATCCCTGGCCGTTGCCGATGTTTCAAAGATTCCGCTGGACAGGATCGAGCGTATCGAAATTGTGAAGGGTGCGGGATCTTTGCTCTATGGCTCCGGGGCCATGGGAGGTACGGTGAACATCAAGACCAAGGGACCAAGACGTGAAGGGCTCGACCTGAAGGTGCAGGGGGGGTACGGCTCGCAGGACACCTACCAGGTATCCGCCGGACAGGGGACCTTTCTTGGGGAGCGTTTCGGCTACTATGTGACGGCCTCCCGAAGGGAGACCGATGGGTTCAGGGAAAACAGCGACCTGACGCACAAGGACGTTTCCCTGAAGCTCCTTTACGATCTGGGTGATGTATTGGAAGTGACTCTTTACGGTGATTACGTCGACAGGGATTATGGAAGACCCGGTGCGGTGCCACCCCAGGGAACAGAGGCCTTTTATTACAACGGCAAAAAGGTATACGGCCGCGACGCCGCAAGCGTCCTCAACAGGGGTGGAGACGAAGACGGACGTGCCGTGTTGCATGTAAAGAGCAAATTGAACAAATGGCTCAGCCTTAATTTCAGGACCGACTACGCGCACATGGAGAATTACGACCACACGCGTTACTATGATTCTTTCGCCGGAGGGGTGCCCGGTCAGGAGACCTGGACGACCAATGAGGTCCTGGGCCTGGAGGGGGATGTAGACATCCGCCCCTTTACCGGAGCCACCATCCTGATCGGCGGAGAATATAAAGACTATAGATGGAAAAACGAGACCGTGACGCTGGACGGGAGTGGAAATCGGGAGTCGGGGTCTTTTTCGAAGGCCGAGGCGACACTGGACACAAAGGGGCTCTTTGCCGAGGCACAATACCGTCCATGCAAATACTTCAAGGCCCTTGCAGGGATAAGACATGAAAATCACTCGACCTTTGGGGGAGAAGACATCCCTCGGTACGGTATCATTATCAATCCCCATGATACGACCGTTTTGAAATTGAGCCGGGGAAAACACTACAAGGCACCGACCCCCAATGACCTCTTCTGGCCCTACGAGGACTGGGGTTGGGGGATGGGCACCCAGGGGAATCCTGATCTGAGGCCCGAGACCGGGTGGCATACGGAGGCCACGCTCGAGCAGACCCTTTTTGATGAAAAAATGCTGGTGACAGCGTCCTATTTTACGTGGGATATTAGGGACAAAATCAGGTGGGTGGCCGATCAAAACTATTTCTATACCCCCCAGAATTTGGCGACCTATGAAGCGGATGGCTGGGAACTTGGAACCAGGATCGGGCCGTTCTATAACCTCTTGATATCCCTTGACTACACCAAGACCGATGCAAAAGAGATCATGCAGGGCGGCACCAAACGACAGGCCCTCTATACGCCCGATTATCAGTTCAAGGGAAGCCTGACCCACTGGACCGGTTTTGGACTGACCACCGTTGCAACGGTGCGGTTCGTGGGCGAAAGACCCGGGCACTACGACAGCATGACAGACACTGAACCGTCAAAAATGCTGGATTCCTATTGGACGCTCGATCTCAAGCTGGAGCAACGTCTCTTCGATCACTGGATCTTCACCCTGTCCGGCAATAATCTCTTTGACAAGGCATACGATACCTACGCTGAAAACTTTTATGACTCGACCGGTAGGGGCACCTTGAGCACCTATCCCGGGGCGGGAAGATCGGTCTTCTTCAGCGTGGCCTATGAATATTAAGGCACGGTAAGCGCTTCCCCGAGGTGGCCGTGTCATGAGACCTGCAAGGTCGAGTGTCCATTGGGGCAAGTTGTGAACCCTGCCTGGCTTGCCCGAGGGCATGTGAAACGCGGGCATAATAGGCGCCGGCCCCTCTTGCCCTGAGGGGCAAATCGTGATTGTGGACATGTAGGGGACAGCGCAGGATGTCACTTATAGAAGACAGGATGGGAGGATGAGAAAGGCCTTTTCAAACCTGATCGGTGCACCGACATTCGCCTTTGTTTTTTCCCTTTGCTGGATAGCATCGGTCCATGGCGCCACCTTCAGGGATGCCCTGGGTAGAGACGTTCGGCTGGACGGATCGCCCCAGAAGATAGTTTCCCTCGCCCCCAGCCTGACGGAAATTCTCTACTCGCTCGGATTGGGAGACAGGGTGGTCGGGGTGACCCGGTTCAGCACCTATCCCCCGGAGGCGGCAAAGAAACCGAAGGTGGGGACCTATAATAATCTGAATGTGGAAAGGATCATCAGCCTGGGGCCGGATCTGGTCATCGGCACCATAGACGGCAATGAGCAGACAACCGTGCAGGGCCTTGAAGAGGCAGGGATCCGGGTGTTCCTTGTGGACCCGAGAAATGTGCAACAGATCATTGAATCCGTGGCCGTCCTCGGTCGATTGTGCGGCGCGGCCGAGAAGGGAGAAATGCTTTTCCAGCGGCTGCAGGGTCGGGTCGACAGGGTCCGGGAAAAGACGGCCTCGAAAAGACGGCCCCTGGTATTTCTCCAGATCAACCTCCGGCCGATCATGACCGTGAGCAGGACCACTTACCACCACAACCTCATCCGGTTGGCAGGGGGTATCAACATGACCCGGGATGAACCCATGCATTACCCCCGAATCGGTATAGAGGAGGTCCTCCGACGGAAACCCGAAGTCATCCTGATTTCCTCCATGGAGAGGGGAGGACGGTTTGAAAAGGCCCGAAGGGAGTGGATGGCGTGGCCTTCCATTCCTGCAGTCAGGAATAACCGGGTCTATCTCCTTGATTCCGACCTGATCGATCGCCCTTCTCCGCGCATCGTTTCAGGCCTGGAGGCGATGGCACGGCTCATCCATCCCGATGCCGGATGGGATTGAAGGTATGAGGGATTTTGAAAAATTTTGATTCTATGCCCCCGCTATCCAAGACATACAAGGGGCCTCCGACCCCAAGGAAGGTGATACGGGTATCTCTTGCCCTGTTCCTGGGGCTCCTCCTGGTCGCGACCCTGTCTCTGGTCCTGGGTACAGCCGAGGTGTCCCTGAATCAAGTGACGGCCCTCCTGGCCGGCAGACTCCAGAGCACTGACCCGACGCGTTTGATCCTTCTCAAGATCAGACTGCCCCGCATCCTGCTTGCAGGGGTCGTCGGGTTTGCCCTGTCTCTCGGCGGGGTGGTCTTTCAGGCCATTCTTCGAAACCCTCTGGCCGATCCCTTTATCCTGGGCATCTCCAGTGGTTCGGCCTTCGGGGCGGTCATTGGGATCCTGATGGGGCTGAGCTTCAATCTCGGCATTCCCCTGGCGGCCTTTGCCGGGGCCGTCCTGACGATTTTCCTCATCATGTCCCTGGGTTCCAAACAGATGGGTATGGAATCCTCGACCATCCTCCTGACAGGGGTGATCGTAAACGCCTTTTTCACCGCGATTATCATGTTTTTTATCTCCACGACGGCGGACAGCCGGCTGCACACCATGCTCTTCTGGCTCTATGGAGACCTCTCCCAGACCCGCTACGGTCCGCTGGTCTTTCTTGCTCCGGTCCTGCTTGGGGCCTCTATCCTCCTCTACGCGTTTTCCAGACATCTGAATGTGATTACGGCCGGCGAGGAGTCCGCCCTCCAGCTCGGGGTGGAGGTGGAGCGGACCAAAAAGATCTGTCTCCTGCTGGTCTCCCTCGTGATCGGCCTGGTGGTATCCTTTTCCGGCCTGATCGGGTTTGTCGGCCTGATTGTCCCCCACCTCGCGAGGATGGCCTTCGGGTCGGACCACCGGCTCCTGATACCCGTGGCGTCCCTGGGCGGTGCGGCCTTTCTGATCGCGGCCGACACCCTGGCCAGGACCGTGATCTCTCCCAGTGAACTCCCCGTAGGGGTTGTGACGGCCTTTATGGGGGCCCCTTTTTTCATCTACCTTCTTAAGACCAGGGGGAGCCGATGGACCCGATCCTGACCCTTCGAAACGCAGGATACAGATACGGGGCATCCTGGGCCGCAAGGGGTATCCATCTGGAGGTGCGGCCAGGTGAGATCCTCGGCATTCTCGGCCCCAACGGATCCGGCAAAAGCACCCTGCTGAAGATCATGGACGGGATACTCATCCCCCAGGAAGGCGAGATTTTCCTGCGAGGGCTCCCCCTTTCCCGCATGAAGCGTTCATGGATTGCCAGAGAGATCGCCATGGTGGCCCAGGAGAGCCATTTCAGGTTTTCCTTTTCGGTCCTGGAGGTCGTCCTCATGGGACGATTCGCCCGGTTGAAGGGACTGCAGTTCGAAGGAGAAAAGGATCGGGAGGTTGCCCTTCAGGTCCTCCGGGCCACGGACACCTTGGACCTGGCGGAACGCTCCATCCACGAGCTTTCAGGAGGTGAGAAGCAGCGGGTGGTGATCGCCAGGGCCCTGGCCCAGGAACCCCGGATCATCCTCCTGGACGAACCCACGTCCTTTTTGGATCTCAAATACAAGCGGGAGATATTTCAGCTCATTACCTCCCTGAGCCGGGACAGGGGACTCAGCGTGGTCCTGGTCTCCCACGACATCGATCTGGCGGCCCAATACTGCCACCGCCTGGTCATGCTGAAGCAGGGAGCGGTCTATGAGACCGGGGAACCGGAACAGGTCCTGACCACCTCGAATGTCGAGGGCGTCTATGAATGTCCGGTCCTCATAGACAGGAATCCGGTAACGGGGAGGCCCAGGGTGAGCCTGACATAGCTTCGAACGGGAAAAACAGGAAGTTTTTGCATGACGATTTTTGACCGATCACTGATCGTTGACGAGGAGGTTTCATGATAGACATCTTCATGAAGGGTGGACCTGTGATGTATCCACTTCTCTTTTGCTCGATTCTGTCTCTTACCGTAATCATCGAGCGGGCCCTTTTTTGGATCAAAGAAGACATGCACAGGGATCAGGCCCTTGTGGATGATGTGCTGGAATTGTGCCGAAAGGGGGACTGGAACGCGGTCAGGGATAGGGTAAGGAATTCGAGGGATTTTGTCATCAGGATCCTTGTCAGCGGGATCCTTCACAGGGAGTTTTCCATGACCAAGGCCATGGAGACGGCCGCGGCCGATGAGATCAAACGCATGCGCCGGTATCTCGGGGTCCTGGACACCATGATCACCGTGGCTCCGCTCCTGGGCATTTTCGGGACGGTGATAGGGATCATCATCTCTTTCGAACTTCTGGGCACCGCCGGCATCGAACACCCCCAGGCCGTGACCGCAGGAATCGCCCAGGCCCTCATCACGACGGCTTCAGGGCTGGGCATCGCTATTCTCTCCGTCTTCCCCTACAACTACTTCAACGCCCGGGCCGAAAGTGCGGCCCTTTCTATCGAAAAATATGCCACCAGTCTTGAAATCGTTTACGAAAAACTCAACGCTTCGGCCTCCGGAAAGGAGAGGGAATTGCCATGAAAGTCCCCTCACCGGCACCCAAAAGGGCCCGCATTGAGATGCTCCCCCTGATTGATATCGTCTTTCTCCTCCTCGTGTTTTTTATCTACGCCATGCTTTCCATGGCCGTGCATCGGGGACTTCCCGTGATCCTGCCCAAATCCACCACAGCCAAGATCGATAAGGACCTCATTATTTCAGTCACCGTGAAGAGTGACGGGTCGGTCTATCTGGACAAGGAGGGTATCCCTCTTGCCGACCTGGAAGAGGCCCTGAGGCGCGCAGCGGAGGGAGACCTTGACAAGGGGGTCCTTCTCTTTGCCGACCAAAACCTTCCTTACCAGAAGTTGTTTACGGTCCTGGACACCATCAGGATCGCGGGCCTGACGCGCATCTCCCTTCAGGCGGAGGTTGGACAATCGCCGTGAAAAGTCTACTGACGGCAGCCTTCATCGCCCTTTTGCTCCACGGTCTTCTGGTCTTTATCTCCCCGACCTGGGCGCCGAAGAAGAGCGCTCCCCAGCCAAGCCGGGAGCCCTTGACCTTCGCCCTCAGCTATCGGGAAGCTCCAAAGGCCGCGTCTCCACCTCCTCCAAAAGTCCTTGTTCAGGAAAAAGCCCCTGCGCCGGTGATGCCGCCGGTCCAAAAGCCAAAAAAGACGACACGACCCGATAGGCCCAAAAAATCTCCGCCCCGGGCCATCAAGGCACCAAAACCCCAGGACCTGCCTGAACCCAAAACCTACACCCCTTCGCCGGTGCCCACAGAATCCCCCGCTGCCCCGGAGCCGCCCCCCGTTCCTCCGGGAGAGGGCAGTGAAAAAGGACAGGCATTGCCAAGAGCCGTCACCCTTAAAGAACTGCCTCCAGCCAGTCAAATATTGTATCCAAGACCCGGAAAGGTCGGGACAAGGGGCACCACAGCGATGTCCCCCCTCAGGGAGGCCGCACCCCTGTATCAAGAAAACCCGCCACCCCCCTACCCACCCATTGCCCGGAGAAGGGGTTATGAGGGAACGGTCCTGATCACCGTCCTGGTGGAAAGGGAGGGCACGGTGAAAGATCTCCGGATCCTGCGCACCAGCGGTTACCCTGTCCTGGATCAGGCAGCCCTTGAGGCCGTTCGGGAATGGCGGTTTGAACCAGGAAGGAAGGGGGAGAAGCCGGTGGAGATGTGGGTCAATATCCCGGTACGGTTCCAATTGGAATGAGGGTCAAGGGAAAACTTATTCCTGGAGAAAGTGCGGCGAAACCATCAGCTGCACTGGGAATAGCCGCAGAAATGGCAGGTCATACACCCCTCTTCGAAGATCGCAGTCTGCCCGCACTCGGGACACGTTGTCCCAAGAAGACTGTTTTCACGCTTGCCGTGCTTCTTCGTATTTTTGCCGTTCAGATATCTTCTCTCAAGGACGCGGCTGATGGCATCGGGAATGGAGAGGACCATGCCGTCTTTTTGAAACACGGGGTGTTCGCCGCATATTCCCTTGAGCTGTTCCACGATCTTCTCCACAGGAACATCCGACCTGAGGGCCAAGGAAACCAGGCGACCTATGGCCTCGGTCTTGGCCGTGGTGGATTTTCCGGATTTTCCGATGGTGGCAAAGACCTCGAAGGGCCGGCCTTCATACTCCGTAACCGTCACGTAGAGGTTGCCCATGCCGGTGGTGATCTTGGTGGTGAAGCCTTCCAGGGTCTCCGGGCGATGTTTGACGTCCTTTATGGCGATGCCGGTCTTCTCTTCCGCCTTGTCCACACTCAGGACCTGGTTCTCCTTGCTCCCGTCACGATAGATGGTGACCCCCTTGCACCCGAGTCGGTAGGCCAGGTCGTAGATCTTCAGGACATCGTCGGGGGCGGCGTCCCGGGGCAGATTGACGGTCTTTGAAACGGCGTTATCCGTGAACTTTTGAAAGGCCGCCTGCATCCTGACATGCCATTGCGGCGCGATGTCATGGGCCGTGACAAAGACCGCCCTTACATCATCCGGAAGATTTTCCATATGGCGGATACTCCCGGCCCGGGCTATTGCCTCCATCAGTTCCGGCGAGTAAAAGTCCAGCGCCCTGGCCGTCTTTTCAAAGTGGGGATTGGTCTCGGTCAGTTCGTCGTTATCCATCACCCGTCTGATAAAACTGAGGGCGAAGAGGGGTTCAATGCCGCTGGAACAACCGGCGATGATGCTCAGTGTGCCCGTGGGGGCAATGGTCGTTGTGGTGGCGTTGCGCAGGAGGCCTTGCCCCTTGTCCCGGAAGACGCTCTGGTCAAAATTCGGGAACGCACCCCTCTCAAGGGCCAGGTCCCTCGAGGCCTCATGGGACTCCTCCTGGATAAAGGCCATGACATTTTCCGCCACTTCAAGGGCCTTATCGGAATTGTAGGGGATCCCGAGCTGGAAGAGCATATCGGCAAAGCCCATGATACCGAGGCCGATTTTTCGATTGCCCCGCGCCATCTTTTCGATCTCGGGCAGGGGATAACGGGACATGTCCACGACGTTGTCCAGGAAACGGACCGCCAGCCGGACCGTCTCCCTGAGACGCGGGAAATCTACGGCCGGCCCTTCGTTCCCTTCCGTGATGAACTTGGCAAGATTGATGGATCCGAGATTGCAGGCCTCCATGGGAAGAAGAGGCTGTTCTCCGCAGGGATTGGTGCTTTCTATCTCGCCAAGGTCGGGGGTGGGGTTATCACGGTTTATCCTGTCCACAAAGATGACGCCGGGATCCCCGTTCTCCCAGGCATGATGCACGAGGGTCTGATAGACCTCCGAGGCCTTCAGCCGCCCGCAGTGGCTTTGATCCCTGGGATCGATGAGGTCGTATTTCTCGCCTTGTATGACCGCCTCCATGAAGGCGTCCGTCAGGGCCACGGAGATATTGAAATTATTGAGGGTCTTGTTGTCTTTCTTGCAGGAGATGAATTCCATGATGTCCGGGTGATCCACCCTCAGAATGGCCATATTGGCCCCGCGTCTGGTCCCTCCCTGTTTGACCTGCTCTGTGGCGGTATTGAATATCTTCATAAAAGACACGGGTCCGGAGGCCACGCCTCCGGTGGTTCCCACCTTGCTGTTTTTTGGTCGGAGGCGGGAGAAGGAAAAACCCGTTCCACCCCCTGACTTGTGGATGAGCGCGGCGTTCTTCAAGGCATCAAAAATGCCTTCCATGCTGTCTTCAACCGGGAGCACGAAACAGGCGGCCAACTGTCCGAGGGCCAGTCCCGCATTCATCAGTGTGGGGGAATTGGGCAGGAATAAGAACTCGGTCATCATCCTGTAGAAGCGCTCCTCCATCTCCTTCGCCCGCTCCCCTTCCCCATAATTTTCCTCAGCCTTGGCGATGTGCCGGGCCACCCTCCGGAACATCTGCTGGGGTGTTTCCTGGAGTCTTCCACCGGCGTCTTTCTTGAGATACCGCCTCTCGAGGACCGTCCGGGCGTTTTCCGAAAGCTCCAGTTCTTCTTTCCGCAGGAATGCGGCACTGTGCAGTTTCACCGGTTTGTCCTTGGTGAGGCCGTATTCCTTGAGCTTGTCCTCGATGATCTTTTCAAGGAGCGGGATCGTGATGACCTGGAGCTCCCTTTTGCGGATTTCTTCTCTGAGGGAGCGGCTCAGGTGCATGGCCTGATCGCTGTTCAGGAAATTTTCTCTGGTCAGAAGATCCGAAAATACATGATCGTCCCACCTGTAGGCGGCAAGATCAATGGGTTCCTCGTTTGCGATCTTCATGTTCGGCTTTTGCGCCATGACTTCATCTCCCTGAAAAATTTGACCTCTTGGCACTTGGGCGCAAGATGGGCATCAAGATATTGACCGTATTCAATATTCCCCGGCGGAGTCAGTAAGAATTCGCTGATGGAGGGTGCGGTATCAAAAAAGGTCGATTTCTCTGTCTCGTGAATTCCCGTGTCTCAGTACTGAATTGGGAGCACCATAGGATATATTGACAATTATTTATATTAAACCTCCATATATGGTAGGTCAACAGAAAATCCCGCGAGACCTGTTTATTCAGGACAGCGGGCGGGGCTACCGAATGGTCTAAAGCTCACAAAGCATCCCGCAACCAGCTGAAATGCGCACTGTGAACCTGGACTGCACAGATTTTTTTTAATTGACATCCAATTTTCTAGAAGGTTAATAAAACAACCATGATCCGATAAATTAACAGTCGTTATAGACTCATTTCGTGATGTTGAAATATTGAAGACGTGCTGCCGATTTCGGAACATATTTCAGTCCGATTCAACACTGTCTTGAGCCAAAGGGCAGTCCGTGAGTCCTTCCATGTTCATTACAGAAAACGGCTTCGATATTTTCTTGATTTTTGCCAAAGATTTCCTCCCCCCGAGGCGAAATCGGAGCAGGTTCGCTTATTCATCATGTCCTCAAGAAATACGGCGCCCTCCCGCTGGTCACTTCAGAAAGGGAGCATGATTTCCTTTCGAATTTTTCAAAGGGCTAACGTGTTACCACTTTTTTATTTATTATCTGGCCGTTTCTGTCCAGATAATATCTGGTTGGCCATCACATAAAGGAAGGTCATAATGACATACAGAATCAAACCGACCGAAAGAAACAATGAAGAGTGTGAAAGCATTATCAAAGGGACATATCACGGAGTGTTGTCATTCAGCCACGAAAGCGAGCCCTATGCCGTACCGATTAACCACGCATATGAAGATGGAAAGTTTTACTTTCACTGTGCTGTCGGCGGCAAAAAAATTGATTTCATAAAAAGGAACCCGTCTGTTGTGTACACCATTATGAAATATTATGGAACTCTGGATGATTTTAAAAGCAGAAATAATTGTCATGGGAAATGGGAGAGTATCATAGCCTACGGCAATGCGAGATATGTTGATGATGAACAGGAACTGCAGGAAATATTGAATAATAAATTTCTGAAATATTACGGTAAAGATAAACGTGAGATACCACGATCGTCCCTCTTGCAAACGAGAGTAATAGTTATGGAAGTGACGAAGATGACGGCAAAAAGAGAATTGGAGCCACATCGAAATGAATTTTATGAATGGGAAAAGATCCCCGGCTAACCAAATGCAGCCAATCGGGCGGAATGGGGGACACTCTTGAAATGGTGACATATGAAAGAAATGTACGGAAAAGGGGACGTCCATAAATATCTAAATAAGTCAAACAATTATGTATATTCTTAGTTTCTTATGGACGTCCCCTATTTACTGTTATCAACGATAGGTTACAATCTCTTCGATCATCTTTTTGCGGGGAGGGTTGGGAGTAAATCTTGGATCCGGACGCCCGATTGGGATCAAGGCCGAGAGTTCCCAAGGGTGGAAGATCCCGAGAATCTCCTTTATTTCTTTCAGGGCAATAAAGGGAACATTCATCCAGCAACACCCATAGCCGAGTGAATGGGCTGCCAAAAGCATATTCTGTGTGGCAGCAGCGACGCTCTGCACTTCGACATAACCCATAGATCGATAGGCCTCGTACCGATCCTTGCCTGTGCGCATCAGAAAGTCAATGTAAGGCTGGTTGTACAAGTTAAGCTCATAAAGAACTGCAATAATTACAGGCGCACCGGCAAAAAATAAAGATGATGACTCAAGTCGTCTTATAAGCGAAGATGCATAATACTCTGAATTTTCCGTATTGCCTCTCATAACTTTTGGAAATTCATGCATAAAAGCCAGCATTTCTTTACGAATCGCTGATTCAATGCGTGCAATCAAGTCCCTTTTCTGAACGACAATAAAACGCCATCCCTGCAAATTGCCACCGCTGGGCGCAACCCGGGCGGCATCCAAAATTTGGTCCAAATGCCGCTTCTCAATTGGATTGGCCAGGAATCTGCGCACGCTCCGTCTACTATGTATCACGTCTAATAGGCAGCTCTTTTTCATGTGGTTCCCTCATTTGGGGCAGCGTTGACAATCCTGGAAAAAAACCGATTTAAAAAATTCCTCTGTTAGAAATGAAAGATCACAGCAAACCAATTTCAAGCGAGATGCTTGCTGGGGCGGGCCACCATGCGCTGGGATGCGACAAAAGAATATGGGCCTACTTCGAATCTTTTGACAGTTCAGATAAAATGCCCGCCCCTCGTGCCAACCTGCTCTTCCGCCTTATATGGGAATTGAGCTTTAGAAATAAATTAACCATGTTTGATTTGCAGTAGGGGCTGATTGCCGCTGATATTGACAATAGCTTTAGTATGCCAAGTGGGTAGCAACCGGCATAATCAAGATGTCGAAAGAACCATCGCTCGATCAACATTCTCATTTCCTTCGAGTGGAGCGAGTCCTCTACGATGGCGGCCCAGCCAAATCTATCCACCAGCCATTTCAGGTACCTGACACTGGCATCAATCTTTTTTTTGTAGTTATTTTTATTGACGGAACTGATGTTTTCACCACTCAAGCGCCAGTAGACGGGCTGTCCGACTATGTTACATATGCCAGTCAGCCGTGAGAACGTAATAATCGAAGCGTCGTCAGAAAACCAGGCCAAGGGAAAATCAACAAATCCCCTTTCCCGTATGTAGGCTCGGCGGTGGATGACATAAGATGACATAAAGCTTATTCGTCTGTGCTGCAGACGGCTGTACAAAAAGGCTTTGTGGGATTCAATATGGGTAGAGGAGGCACCATACGCAATAAGCTCTCCGCGGTCATCGATAACGGCATTGTTAAAGCGATATACATCGTATTTTTCATTTGATTCCTTTAATGCGATGTGCAGATCCGCCACACAATTGCGATCGAGCAGGTCATCATCTCCTAATAAGCAGAAAAACGGCTCAGAGGATAACCCGACGCATCTTTCCCAGTGTTTGGCCAGGGATTTCGAGCCCAAATTGTAATCAAAACGCTGGTAATGAAGGTTCATTCGGTCTTGATAGGGTGAGACAATGCGCTTCAAGTCATCTGGACTCGCATCATCACCAATGTAGACACCAAAATCCTGGTAAGTCTGCTCTGCGAGCGACTCCAGTGTATATCGCAAAAACCGCCCTTTAAAAGCCGGAATAACAAACGCAAGGCGACGCTCTTGGGTGTTTATCGACTCTACCATTACCACCTTTGCTTCCCGGTAAGCCTTTCAGCAAATCTCCTATAAATAAGACCACAGGCATTCTTGAATAACCTCCTAAAATGCAAACTATTTCGTCGTGTCACAGAGATTTTTTCATCATTTAGGCCAGAATTTGGATAAACCTGTGTATGGGGAATTCTTTTGCCGATGTATCCAAGACAGTAGCGACAGGCTTCAGTTGATCTTTTATCGGCCAAATAGCGCCTCAGATCTTTGTGCAGATTTGAATGATTATGAATTGAAAGGCCGTCGGGGATTGGATCATAGTCTTGTTTTATTTGGGCAGAATAGCGACCTAAAAAGGGCGGAACAGCGCACTTGTAAAGCATGCCTTCGTGTATCATATGACAGTGATAAAAGTGAACATCCTTGCATGAATGGTATATAAGGGAGGTGATCCAGTCTTTTTTATGGGGGGCTGATACGATGGTTATGCGAAAACGATTGACAATCTGAAACCATATTCGAGTATTATGGGACTTCGCGCGCTCCTTAAAGGTTGTGTAACTTTCTTTCAATTCAATACCGGGGTAAAGAGATACAAGCACATAATCCACATTTTTCCAAAAAGACTCGGACATGCGATGTAATAAGAGGCCATTGGTGGTCACTGCGACCACGTCTGCGATCCCGCTTTGTTTTGCAATCACAACAAAGCGATCGATATCAGGATTAAGCAATGGCTCTCCGCCCAGCAAACGAATGACTTTTGCATGCATCACTTCCGAAAGGCGAAACAAATCCTCCTTGAAGCTCTCAACAGAGGGAAACTCAGGGCGCATAAAAGGTGATAAATGAGAGCATTGGGTGCAGCGCAGATTGCAGTGATATGCAACGCTATATTCTATAGAGTTCAAAAAAGTTTGATTTTGCTTGAATGTGTAAAGCATACCACTTTCCAATAGCCATAAATCAATCGCAATATAATGCCCTTATCTTTTTATAGCTTAAATCCGTTTCGCAAATCAGGGACTGATGGTTAATTTCCTTGGCGATATAATAATTTGCAAGGCAGCAGTTCACAACCAACGGAGGATTTTCCTTAGTGTAGCGCAGAATCAACTCCCAGTCCTCGAGGGGTTCCACATCATGTGCAAATCCACCATATCGCCGAAAAAGGCTCTCTCGGTGAATGAAGATATTCATGTCAATGAAATTTCTTTTTTCCAAAGCCATGCGATCATAATCAATCAAGCGGGTAAACCGCGCTTGACGTATCTCATTTATCACCCGTATCCCACAATATGCCGTGGATTTTTCAGGAACATCCTCTAAGGAATTAACCATTAACATGAGAAAGTTGGTGTCCCATTGGTTGTCGGTGTCCAGGTAGGCTATTAACTGTCCCCTTGCTTTTTCTAAGGCACTATTGCGTGCGTAGCTGACGCCGCGATGCTCATTGCAAAGGTAAAGGAGCTTGGGAACTTTACCATACTCATCGAGAAGCAAATCGCCTGTGCCATCGGTGCTGCCATCATCAGAAATGATCAATTCATAATTTT
This sequence comes from Desulfatiglandales bacterium, assembly GCA_049366815.1. Classification (GTDB taxonomy): domain Bacteria; phylum Desulfobacterota; class DSM-4660; order Desulfatiglandales; family HGW-15; genus CAYNYM01. The sequence goes on from JBMNCO010000103.1 coordinate 14,960, forward strand.
GATAGGACTGTGCCATCACCGAATCTATGGCCCTTTTGATAACACGTCTTCTGTTCCAGGTCGGCATGATAACTGATACGAGGGTTTCTTGTTTCCGATTCTTATACCGATCAATGAGCTTTAACTCCAGGTGTTTCATTCTAAAGGTCGGAGACGAGATAATACGCTGCAAATCATTTTGCACTGTGGGGCTTCCGGAAGGGCCATTTGGATTTTCAAGCCGGCTAGCTGGTGTATTCTGTCTATTTTTAGTCATTTCTGCCCAAAATGATATGATGAAAAGCTGCAGGAAAGTTACGTTCGTAGCGGATACCGCAATCACGCATCAATTCGCGGATACCCTCCAGGGAAAAGAGG
>JBMNCO010000104.1:0-4833 GCA_049366815.1 Desulfatiglandales bacterium
GATGGTGTGGTCTTTAGGCGGCCGGTATGTTTTATCTTTTTTCGTATGAATTTAGCCCTTTCCAAGGACTGTGTGGAAATCATGATTTCCTTTCGAATTTTTCAAAGGGCTAAAGTGTTACCTTTTTTCTTGTTCCTTTGGTCATGAGGGGTTACGGCCTGCAAAGCAAACGGGGATATTTACACCTGCGGGAAAAACTAACATCTTAGGATCCCCAGAGAAATCAGTGTGAATGACTATAACGATATCAACCGGTTAGGGGGCATCGTCCGGCGCAGAAAAAAGGGCTTCTGTTATGGATTTCTGCTCCTTTCTGTTATCGGCACGGCCGTGGCCCTGATCCTTCCCCCCGTCTACCGGTCTCAGTCCCTGATACTTATAGAAGGCCAGCAAATTCCTCAGGAGTATGTGGTCACCACCATCACGAGCTATGTGGAAGAGCGCCTTCAGTTGATTACCCAGCAGATCATGAGCCGTCCGAAACTGTTGGAGATCATCGATCAGTTCAATCTCTACCCGAAGCTTCGCGGCAAATACACCAGCGAAAAGATCATCGAAAAGATGCGAAAGGACATCCGGTTCGAGACCATCAGCGCAGACGTCATCGACAGGAGGACCGGCAGGCCCACCACCGCCACCATTGCCTTTTCCGTTTCCTATGAAGGCAAAGACCCCGCCACGGTCCAGAAGGTGACCAGTGTCCTGGCCTCCCTCTATCTCGAAGAGAACCTGAGGAACAGGGAGCAGCGGGCATCTACGACCACCATATTCCTTCAGCAGGGGCTCGATGAACTCAACAACCGCATGAATGACATCCAGACCGGGATCGGGGCCTTCAAACAGGCCCACATGGGTGAACTTCCCGAGGACAATCCTGTCAACCTTCAGGCCATCGGCCGCCTGGACAGGGAACTGGACCAGGTGGAAAGCCGGATCCGCAACCTCAAGGAGAGAAATATCTTTTTGGAAGGCCAGATTGCCAAAGTGGATCCCCTGTGCCCTATCGTGACTGAAGATGGGAAGCAGCTCATGAATCCTGCCGAGCGGTTGAAATTCCTCCGCATGCAACGGATCGCCCTCAAGGGGTCCATGACGGAGAAGCATCCTGATCTCATCAAGCTGGATAAGGAGATTGCCGAACTGGAGGCGGAGGTTGGGGAAACGGACGAATCCCTCGACAAGGTCAAGCGATTGAACACGTTGACGGGGCGGCTCGCGGCCCTGCAAGGAAGCCTGGGGGCCAAGCACCCCGATGTCCTCACTCTGATGAAGGAGATCGAGACCCTCGATCAGGACGTGGCGCGGATGAAAACGGTGGAGGCGGGTTATCACCTCACGTCGAATAAACCGGACAATCCGGCCTACATCCAGCTCAGGACCCAGATCGCCTCCGCGAACATGGAGATTGAAAGCCTTGCGGAGGAGCGCCGTAGGATCAAGGATGAGATCGTAAAGTACAGCAACAGGCTCGCCAATATACCCCTGGCGGAAAAGGAGTATAACCAGCTCCTGCGTGATTATGAAAATGCCAGGCATAAATACAGTGAAATGACCGGCAAGCTGATGGAGGCCAGGGTGTCACAGGAGATGGAGGAGACCCAGAGGGGCGAACGCTTCACCATTGTGGAGGCTGCACAATTGCCCGAAAAGCCCCACAAGCCGAACAGGACGGCCATCATCCTGATCAGCCTCGTCCTTGCCCTCGGGGCCGGGGTGGGCATAGCCGCCCTGCGGGAGAGTTTGGATCGTTCGGTCAAGACGGCGGACGAATTGAGCCGTCTCTCGGACCTCCCGGTATTGACGGTCATTCCCTTTAAGGAAACGGACCGGGAGCGGGGGGCGAAACGCGTGCGAAAGGCGGCCCTGGGCCTCGGTTGTGTCTGCGTCCTGGTCTGCGCACTCATCCTTGTCCATTTGTATGTCATGCCGCTGGAGGTCCTGTGGGCCAAGCTCCAGCGCAGGGCCTCCCTGTTGTTGATGGTCTGATATTGCCGGGCTGATGTCGGAGTGACCAAAAAGGACTTGAGATGCACCAGTGGGCTCAGAAGGAATGATGCACCATGAGTAAGCTGAAAAAGGCCATGGAAAAGGCCAAAGAGGCCAGGGAAAGGGAGCCCGGATCCCCGGTTTCCGGGGAAGGGCAACAACCGGCCGGATCCCCTTTACCGCACCTGATACGTGAAGCCCCGGGGCGCAGGGATGTTTCCTGCACCTATACCACCACACGGGTTGAGGCGACCGACCCCGGGTTGCTGGACAGGAACAAGGTCATTACCTTGTGCCATAAGGACGCCATGACCGACCAGACCAAGATCCTGCGTGCACAGGTGCTCAACAGCCTGAAGGAGATCGGCGGCAACAGCCTCCTGATCACCAGTGCGAGGGAGGGAGAGGGAAAGACCCTCACGGCCATTAATCTGGCCGTCAGCATTTCCCACGAACTCGACCGCACCGTCCTCCTTATCGATGCGGATCTGCGCAAACCGTCCATACACCGCTTTTTCGGGATCCGGAACAATGGGGGCCTCTCCGATTTTCTGCTGAACCGTGCGGAGATCCCGGACGTGCTGGTCAATCCCGGCCTGGAAAAGTTGACCATGATCCTTGGCGGCAAACCCCTTCCCAATTCCTCTGAACTCCTGGGCAGCCCCCGGATGGAGGCGATGGTAATGGAGGTCAAGGCAAGGTACTGTGAGGACCGCATGGTGATCTTTGACAGTCCCTCTCTCCTTTCCTGTGCGGATCCCCTGGTACTCTCCCAGTTCGTGGACGGCATACTCCTGGTCGTCGAGGCCGAGAAGACCCCATCCGGGGACATCGAGAGGGCACTGGAACTCCTCAAGGACAGACCGGTCATCGGCACCATCCTCAACAAGGCCCGTGACCAGGTATTGTAAAGAAACGCACTTTGTAACTACTCAGCCAGATAGGCTGTAGGCATTTAGGCTGTGAGGTGTCGCAGGAAGGGAACATGCGTGATCATAGGAAACTCAGAGCGTTTGAATTGGCTGATGCACATCCGGAAATGAGCATTCCCGGATTCGCGATAACAGCCTTCAGCGATCAGCGATCAGCTATCAGCAAAAGCTATGCAAAGACAAGGCATTAGGCTGAGTGCTGAATGCCGATAGCAGACCGCTCCATCCAGAAATCATGTACTTCTGGATGGAAACTAATAGCCTTTAGCCTACAGCCTAACCAACCTGAACAGTTACTGCACTTTTACGATTCGAGACCATGAAACCGCAAACTTAAACCCTTGCCCCCGGAGCCTGGATCGGATGTACGAGTCATTCTACGGTCTGAAAGAAAAGCCCTTCAACCTGTTGCCGGATCCCGAATATGTCTTCATGAGCCGGGAGCACGAGAATGTCTACACCCATCTGGAATACGCCATTAAGGAAAACAAGGGGTTTGTCGTGGTGACCGGAGAGATCGGGTCAGGAAAGACGACCCTGATCAACTATCTCCTTGGAAAGATTCCCCAGACCGTCCATGCGGGCATCGTCAACAACCCCGATGTCCCGCCTTCTCAGTTCATCAAGATGATCTGCAGCGAATTCGAGCTGGAAATTGCGGGAAAGGATAAGGCCGGGATGTTGGAGGTCTTCTCCCGTTTTCTGCTGGAGGAGTTTTCCGGCAGAAGACGCGTGGTGCTCATTGTCGATGAGGCCCAGAATCTCCCCATAAAGACCCTTGAAGAGATCCGGCTCCTGAGTAATCTCGAATCCGAGAAGCACCATCTGATCCAGATCATCCTGGTGGGGCAGCCGGAACTCAAGACCAAACTCCGGCAGAAAGGGATGGCGCAATTCGCGCAACGGGTGACGGTCTACTGCCATCTCAGGGGCCTGGGGGAAGAGGAAGTGGCCCGCTATATCCGCCACAGGTTGGAAGTGGCGGGTGCCGCCCGTCCCGATATCTTTGAAAAGGAGGCCGTTCAGGCCGTCTATGAACATTCTGGAGGCATCCCACGTATCATCAATATCCTCTGCGATATGACCCTCGTTTACGGCTATGCGGATGAGGCACAGGTCATCGGCCGGGAACTTGTGAGGCAAATCGTCGATTCAAGGGAGGCCGGGGGAATTCTTGCGGGGAATGGGACCAAACCTGCTGAGACAACTGCGGAGGAACGCCCTGGAGCCGAGGCCCTTGAGGCCATGGGCAGACGCATCGAGCTCCTGGACAAACGGCTTGGTCTCCTGGAAAGCGCCTTTGCCGGCCTTGATCTGAGAACCAACCTCTTCTTCAGAAAACGGGAACAGCGGGACGAAGTCGTCGTCGAACTCTTCAGGATGTTAAAGCTCAGCATGGACAGCCGCTTCAAGGCACTCATGAATCTGGCCAAACTGAGGTACATGATCATGAACAAAAGAGAACAAGCGCCTCCGAAAAAAGAGGGCCGGAAGGCCTCCCTCATCTCCAGGATCAGGGATAGAAGAGAGCGGAAGATCACGGGGGATCGGGGGTAACAAAAGACTTACAACTTTCGTAACTACTCAGCACGAGATAGGCTCTAGGCATTTAGGCTGTGAGGTGTCGCAGGAAGGGAACATGTGTGATCATAGGAAACTCAGAGCGTTTGAATCGGCTGATGCACATCCGGAAATGAGCATTCCCGGATTCGCGATAACAGCCTTCAGCTATCAGCTATCAGCAAAAGCTCTGCAAAGAAAAGGTATTAGTATTATGCTGAGCGCTGAATGCCGACCGCTGAGCGCTGAATGCCGATAGCAGACCGCTCCATCCAGAAATCATGTACTTCTGGATGGAATCTAATAGCCTTCAGCCTACAGCCTAACCAACCTGAACAGTTACCATGAAACGCAT
>JBMNCO010000105.1:0-7531 GCA_049366815.1 Desulfatiglandales bacterium
CATGCATGTCGGTGTTCCGCCCCTTCCAAAAGACGAGATATCAGCCCAGAACGGGCAAAATCACGCCGCCGGCCGGAACGATATGGACATCCGGGCGGGGACAGAAACGTTCGCTCATTTTGAAGGCGCTTTCAGGGTCTTTGGCATAATGGAACCCCGCACGTTCAACCGTCTCTCCAGGGATGTCTTCAGTGACGAGAATGATCCTGAATTGATCCTGAGCCGTCAGAAGCATCCCCAGTGCCATATTGATTTCAGGCACGGCCTTTTCGCTGATCCCGCGATTTCGATCAAAATGGTCGATCACCGCCGCCCCAAGGTTCGGTCCGTGTTTCCGGCGGAAGTCCTCACCGGCCTCAATGAGGATATCGGGGAAGGTTGAGGTGAAATCGGCAAAAAGTATGATGCAGCCGCCTCTCTTCGTGACCATGGCGGCCGGAGCGAGGGGTTTCAAGATCTGCGAGCCTTCGGAATAGGGGAAAGCCGTGATGAGGGTAAGATCCGCCTGCTTTTCAAACTGTTTGGAGATGATTCCCCTGCAGATCTCGATGCCCGCAAGATGGGCGTCTATCGGATCGCCGCTCACCAGGTCATAGAGCCCGTCATTGTGGTCCAGAATACTGTTTACAATAAAATCGAGACCGGCTGCCCTTGTGACAGCGCAGATTTCTTGATAGAAGGCGTTCCCTTCGACCCGCCCCACGCTCAAGCCGTCCCGAAAGCTGTACTTCAGATGGTGGGCAAGGATGGAATCGAAATCCGCAACGCCGGGAAAGAGGATTTTTCCCCCTCCGCCGAATCCGTTCATGGGATGGGGAAAGATGGAGCCCACACCGATTTTAAAGGATGCCTCCTGCACCTTTCGATTGATTTTTACCTCCAGCCCCGTTTTCAATCTCCCCACGGAAACAAGATCCGGCGCCCGGCAGTCGTGATTGACGAATTCATAGCGTCTTGCCGCCTCCTCCCCGTAGATGTCCACGATTTCACGGTCTGTCAATTTCCGGTGCGTGCCCAGGGCGATCACCACGGTCGTATTGCGATGAGGGACCCCCGCGGCCTCAAGCTCTTCCAATACGGCCCGTAAAACCAGCTTCTTTGGGGAGGCGCGGGTCAGGTCTTCAATAATAACGGCGACCCTGTCGGAGGAAGAGACTCGATCCCTCAGGGGTTTGGATCGGACAGGATTTTTCAGAGCGCGCCGTGTCAGGGTCTCCACATCTCTCTTTCCGGGGCGATCCTCAAAGGCTGCGAAGGTCAGCAATTTCCAGTGGGAGGGAAGATCAATGGGCATTTTTTGACGGCGGTACCGAACAAAGACGTCCTTCATTTTTTCCTCCTCCAATCATTCCGTTCATTTTTCACATGCAACCGAGAGAACAAGATCTTCTGCATCATGTCTATGGGAGCCTCCCGACCCGTCCACAACTCAAACTGCGCCGCTCCCTGATACAGCAGCATGGACAGGCCGTTGACCGTCTTGCATCCGGCCTCTTCAGCTTCCCGCAGCAACCGCGTCCGCAGCGGGGAGTAAACAATATCCATCACGGCCGGGATGCCCTTCAGGAAAGTGTGCGGCACGGGCGTTGCCTCCACCTCCGGCGCCATGCCGACGGAAGTTGCATTCACCAAGGCATCAATCCTTAGGTTCCGGATTTCTGATAAAGGAGCGCACCTGCAATCCAGATCCCGGGCCAATTTTTCGCCCCGGTCACGGGTGCGGTTGGCCACGATCACATGCGAACCCTTCTCCTTGAGACCGAAACCAACGGCCCGAGCCGCTCCACCCGCGCCAAGCACAAGCACAGTGCTTCCGGGGAGCCGTGCGACCGCATGCAACGCGCGAACGGCCCCCATCCAGTCGGTATTATAGCCGCGGATATGTGATCCGTCCAAGACCAGCGTATTGACGGCACCGATCTTTTCAGCCAGGGGGTCGATGGAGTCAAGGCAGGACATAACCGTCTGCTTGTAAGGAATCGTAACGCTGACGCCTCGGACCCCGACGGCCCGAAAGCCGTCCAGCGCCCGGGCCACATCATGCACCTTGAAAGGAATATAGATTTTGTTCAATCCGAGTGCCTGGAAAGCCGCATTGTGCATGGGCGGGCTCAGGCTGTGGGAGACGGGCCTTCCCATGATGCCGTATATTTCCGTTTCGCCGTTGATCTGCAAGTTCACCCCCTGTATGGATGGATTGGGATTTTTCCCAGACCGCCTGATTTGAAAAAACGCCCCTTAATGAAACGGCGGCGGGCAATGAAAAACATATTGACAAAGTTTTCCTGAAAAAAATAATGTTCATAATAAAGCATGATTTTACTGGCTTGAACACCATTCGTCCCAGAAAAAATTCAAGCCGGATTATCATGAAAGCCGCCAGGGGAAACGATGAAAAAGGTATTGATTCTTCATGGGGTGAACCTGAACATGTTGGGGAAACGTGATCCCGCCCAGTATGGCACGGCCACCTTGACTGAAATCAATGTGGAGATCGGGGCATTGGCCGAGGAACTCGGCCTGGCGATTGAATGTTTCCAAACCAACCATGAAGGGGAGTTCGTGGAGAAAATCCACGGGGCACAGGAAGAGGGCGTTGACGCCGTGATCATCAATGCCGGCGCATGGACCCATTACAGTTACGCCATCATGGACGCCCTGGGTATTCTGGAAGGACCGATCATTGAAGTCCATATGTCTCACATCAACGCCCGCGAGCCTTTCAGACAACAATCAGTCATTGCGCCGCTGGCCAGGGGGCAGATATCCGGATTCGGTGTAAACAGTTACCTCTTGGGTCTCAGGGCGGCATGGGAACTGATCAAAAACAAATAAATGCAGAAAAGATTCAAGGTCTTTTGTCTTTAAAAAGGGATGCCCATCGCCCAGGCCTGATGGGACGGTTTTTAGTGGACTGAACGTAATCATTCTCAAGGCGCACAGCTTTTACAGATGCTGAAAAACGCATCGGGTGAAAGACTTGCCGATCCCACCATGAGTCCATCCACCCCTGCAAGCCTTATCAAACTTCCGGCATTATCCGGATTTGTCGAGCCCCCGTAGAGAACGGGTTTTCCCGGGGCGATTGTCTGGATTTCCTCTATGGCCTCCATGATCTTTTCAGGAGATTGCGGCATATCCCTGCCGGCGGCCTGAACAGGTCCATAGCCGATAATCAGGTCACCCACATTTTCTTCATCAAGTGCCGCCAGCTGTGCGGCGGCATAGGGACTGTCCACGCAAAGGATGGGCGTGATCCCGGCGGCTGCGGCCTCACTCACCTTATTGGCAATGTCCTGGTTGGTCTCGTGAAAATATCGCCGCCGCTCCGAATGACCGACAACGGCATAGGAAACCATGTCCCGAACCATTACGGCCGCCACCGCACCTGTATATTCCCCCAGGGGGAAGGGAGACAGGTCCTGAACCGCCAGTGAGACTCGGGCATCCCCATGCTGCTGCAGCAGATGCCACAACGGTGCGAGGTAGACAACGGGCGGGGCAACGATCACCTTCACCTGCGGATCAGCACGGTAAACACGCAGAAATTTTTGAAACCAGTCTTCCGCCTGGTCCAGGGTCTTGTGCGACTTCCAATTAGCCAGGACATATCTTGTCATAAATGCACCGTAAACCCGGTCTGATTTTCACCTGTTATTTTCCCACTTCCGATCCGTCGGCATTCAGCCTCATGCCTTGTCTTTGCATAGCCTTTACTGATACCTGATCGCTGACGGCTGTCAGCGCGAATCCGGGAATGCCTCCAGAAGGCGCCTGGAATCTGTAACCCATCCAAAGTTGGAGATCATATTGGAGACAGTGGCCTCCTGCGTAATCTTCGGGCCCAGGGGGGTCACGGCATCCGAGACGAGGATCGGGAAATAGTCCAGAAAAAAGGCATGTCTTATGGTCGACTCAACACAGATATTTGTTGCGGTACCGATGAAGATAAGATACCGAACCCCATGCTTCTTCAAAATGCCGTCCAGATCGGTGCCGATAAAGGCGTCATACTTTTGCTTTCTGACAATGATATCTCCGGGAACGGGTCTCAGATCTTCGACAATCTCAGCCCCCCAGGAGCCTTCCAGATAGAACTTGTTTTTTAGATCCGGGTACTCCTTGAGCAGACGCATAGCGCGTGACTTTTGAAAATAGGGAGAATCCGACTCTGACGGCTCCGGTCTATAGATCATCTGTATGTAGACGACCTTGACTCCCGCCGCCCGTGCTTTGTGGATGATTTCTTTGCAGGGCTGGATCAGTCCTGCATTCTCCGTCAGGTCGTGACCCACAAAATCCAGATAGCCGCCCGCCTTGAAAAAGGCATTCTGCATGTCGATGACCAGCAGCGCGGATCTTGTGGTCTCAATCGTTATGGGTTCGGGATCGGTCTCCACGGTAAACCACGTTTTCATGTCTTTTTCTCCCGGGATCAGCTCTCAGATCTGGAGGAATGTCAGCGCATAGGACACATCGAGGAAAGAGCAAAGGCCGATTGTTTTGACGTTGGTCTGAAAGGCGGCCTCATCAAAGGTTATTTCAACCCACAAACTTCATAAGGACTATTCAAGTCCAAAAGTATTTAAATCCTTCGCCTGAGTCAAGAGTGATTCATCCCGGTTTTCCTGAAACGTATCTTTTATGAGATCATCACGCCTTTCCCAGGTAGCAACCCTCGTAATCCAACGTACAAAGGGGTGTTTTTTCCGCATTGAATACGGCGTTGACCACATCCCCGACAAAGAGCGTATGGTTACCCGGCGCCAGGCTTTGGGTGATACGGCACTCCATGCAGCCGATGCAGTCTGCCAGGATCGGGCATCCGGTCACGCCGTCCTTCCATGCTATGGACCCGAATTTTGCCCCGGCGTCCGGGCCTTTGAAACGGGCCAAAAGATCCTTTTGCTCCCTGGCGAGGATATGAAGGGCGAAATGCCCGCTTTTCATGAGCAACTCGTGAGAGTAGCGGTTGGGGTGAATCGCCACAATGCATTGCGGCGGGTCGTAGGAGACCTGGCTCACCCAGGAGGCGATCATGCCGTTGATGGTGTTTTCAAACCGTGTGGTAAGGACGTAAATCCCATAGGTCATGTGGGCCATATTCTTCAAAATCGTCTCTTTCATGATCTACTCCTCATCTTTGAATCCAATTGTAGAAGTGTTTGCCCACCTCATAGGTGCCGTGCCAGTGGGTGAAATCCGGCCCCATCATGGATGCGCCGTGGCGCAGTCGCCGCCCCTCGTGGTGCCATAGCTCAAACCAGAGAAAGTCTATCTTGTCGGCGAAGGCCGCCGGCTTCAACAGAGGCCTGGCCAGGTTGTAGAGGGCAAGGCCGGGCTCCGCAAACCTGTCATGGTAGAGCTTGATGACCTCGTCCTACTGAATGTAGAAATTTGTCACCCATTGCTGCTGGTGGCACGACATGCATACATCCTGCATGTTAGATCGCCGAACCCGCCATGACAGGTCCTTCCCCGGCAGACCGAGACTTGCGTCCGCGACTTCCGGTCTGAGCGAGATCGCCGGCCGGTTGTTCCAGGAAATGCGGGTGCCGATGTCATGGGTGAGACGCCGGGTCGCGGTTGCGGACATATGGCAGGTCGCGCAGGCCGGAGCGGCCCAGTAATGCACGCCCAAAACCCACTGGGGCGAGTCCATGTTCATTTTGTCGATCTGCGACCGGAAGACAATCCCGTGCTTGGATTCGTTGTAGATCTCGAGTTGGGGATGATCGGGACCGCTCCAGTATTCTCCCAAACAAGTTGATATTATTCCAAATCGATACTAAAATCTAGGAAAAGGATTCCCCGATCACGGCGGAGGCCGGGCGATGATTCAGACAAAGCGGGTCTATGACCCGATCGAAAATGATGACGGAATCCGGGTCCTCGTGGACCGTGTGTGGCCGCGCGGCATGACGAAAGATCGGCTGAAAGCGGATCTTTGGTTGAAGGATGCAGCGCCAAGCACGGCGCTTCGAAAGTGGTTCGGGCATGAGCGTTCGCGGTGGGAGGAGTTCAAGAGCCGCTATTTTTCCGAGCTCAAAGAAAAACCCCAGGTGGAAAGAACACTCCTTGAACTCTCGACAAAAAAGCGGGTTACCCTTCTTTTTTCCGCTCGAGATACGAAGTGCAATCAGGCCATAGCCCTCAAGGAGTATCTGGCTTCGATCGCTGAGAGGGGCGGTGTGCCTCCGGCGCCGTAGGCTCGCAACAGAGACCGCTGTCTTAAAGGGCGCGAAAAGCTGAATCCATGGAGGTTTCAATGAAAGCTACAGACGAACTCAGGAAAGAGCACGAAGGGATAGAACTCATGCTGCAGGTTCTGCAAGCCGTTTCGACAAAGGTCGAGCACGGCGAAGAAATTCAGGCGGCACATTTCGACGGTATCCTGGAATTCCTGTCTATTTTTGTTGACCAGTGCCATCACGGCAAGGAAGAGGAATTCCTCTTTCCGGCCTTTGAGTCTGCAGGTGCGGGGCGGGACCGTGATCTGATCGTCGTGTTGATCAAAGAACATGAACAGGGGCGCGAGCTTGTTGCACGGCTGAAAGACGCCGTGAAGAGATGGAGATCAGGAGAAAAGGCAGGGGAGGGAAGCGTCAAGAACACCCTCGATGACTATGCACGCCTTCTCACACAACATATTGTTAAGGAGAACACCCATCTTTTTCCCATGGTGGAGATGAAACTGGATTCAGAAATGGACAGCCGTCTCTTCGAAGCCTTTGAGAAACTTGAGACCGAGCGGATCGGTCTTGGAAAGCATGAAAAATTCCACGAACTTTTACACCGGCTGCGGGACACCTACTTGACCTGATCGGCAGGAAACGAAGTTCAGCCGAAATTCGTTTTCCTTTGGGACCAAGCTTGTTTCCATCCAGAAATAGATGATTTCTGGATGGAGCGGTCTGCTATCGGCATTCAGCGCTCAACCTCATGCCTTGTCTTTGCATAGCTTTTGCTGATAGCTGATCGCTGAGGGCTGTTAGCGCGAATCCGGGAATGCCCATTTCCGGATTCGCACAAGCTTATAAGCATCAAATCCATCTATTTCCGATTTTCCCTCAAAAAGAATCTCATATATCTTACACTTGACAATATCAGAGCCAATCCGATACCAATGTACAATATGGCCAGATATTGTTTTGGGATGACTGAATGGCGCAGTATCGCTCCAACTGCAATCATGATCACGATAACCAGATAACTCTTCCATGGCATAAAGGAAAACAAGCACTTCTTCCCAACCATGGGAAGGATTCTTTCCAGATTCCTATCCGCTATCTTCAAAAATCCAAAATGGTGAACCAATAACGCCAACACAATTCCCACCCCGCCAAACGAATACATGTTTGTATCAGGAACCTGATTGAGCCATGAAAAGGCCAAAAACAAAAGCATGGCGCCGACACATCCCCAAACAGCCCCTGCAAGAAACAGCAGAACGCTCTTCGTGACAGCAGGTTTATATTTGTCTCTTTTTTTCATAAAATGAACCGCTTGATCATTCCCCTCTGTGCCGATA
>JBMNCO010000106.1:0-14629 GCA_049366815.1 Desulfatiglandales bacterium
CCTGATTTAACACTATCCCGTGCAAAAAATAGACTTGTTTTGGACACCAATGATCCCGTCCCTCATTGAATCAAGTGATGCTCAGGCCAGCTTTTTAAAGGCCTCCCTGCGCCCCGTATACTTCTCACGCATTTGCGGTTTCATGAGTTTCCCGGTTGGGTTTCGCATAACCTGATCAAAGACGATTTTTCGGGGCCATTTGTATTTGGCCAACTGAGTTGTTTTGCAGAACTCGAAGAGTTCTTCTTCGGTCATGGTTTCCCCTTGTTTGAGCTGAATGATGGCCATCACGACCTCTACGAGTCGTTCATCGGGATACCCTATGCAGGCCACGTCATCGATCTTGGGGCTTTCCATGAGCGTGTCTTCAATCTCCACAGGGAAGATATTCTCACCACCGCTGGTAATCATATCCTTTTTGCGGTCTACGACGTAGAAGAATCCCTCCTCATCCTTCTGGAGGAGATCTCCTGTATAGAGCCATCCGTCTTTCAAGGTCTGGGCCGTCATTTCGGGATTATTGAAATATCCTTTCATCATCCTTGGGGTGTTAAAGACGAGTTCGCCCACCTCTCCGGGTTGCACTTCGTTGCCCTGGAAATCGACAATTTTTCCCTCCACGCCAAAGGTGGGTTTTCCGATCGAGCCGGGCTTCCGAAGGACGTCTTCAGGATAGAGGTTGAAGGTGCCGCCTCCCCCGCCTTCGGTGATGCCATATATGTTTGAAACCTTGCAGGGCAGCGTTTCCACCAGCTTTTTCATGACATCGAAAGGAACCGGTTGAGCACCGATCTCCATGTACCGCCAACTCGATAGATCGTAGTTAGAAAGATTGAGATTGCCCTTTTCGATGGCATTCAGGATGGCCACAGCAATGGGAACGACAAAAAGGACATCCGTAGCCTTCTCTTCGGCCAGGGCCTCTATGATCCATTTGGGATCCTGGATCTCTCTAAGAATGGTACCGGTGGCCCCTGTGGCATAAAAGGGTGCCCAGAGGAACAGGGTGCCGCTGTGGTAGAGAGGTAGGAAGAAGACGTAATTGTCATTCTTTTCCACAAAGTAACTCATGCCGTTGCCGATCGCCGTGTTGTTCAGGGAATAGTGGGTATGCAGCACGGGTTTGGGCTTCCCCGTGGTCCCTGAGGTGAACATCATCGCCAGGTCGTGCTGGTCGTCCACGGCAACCAGGGCCTCAGAGGTGTCGGGATAGGCGGCGATGCTCTTGTAGTCGATCATGTCCCCGGGCACCTCTTCACCGACACAGATATATTTTTTCACCGACTTAAGATCCTTTTGTACAGGCTGGACGACCGGAAGAAATTCGGATCCAATCATAAATGCCATGGGATTGCACACTTCCGCCGCATAAAGGATATCGGGGCCCACAAATCTGAAATTAAGGGGCACGGCGACTGCACCCAGCTTGATGATGCCGTAATAGGTGATCAACCATTCGAGACTGTTGTTCTGGAGGTGCATCACATAGTCGCCGTCTTTGATGCCGAGTTCCTTAGAGAGGTAATTTGAGACCTTGTTAATTCCATCGTTGAACTGTTTCCACGTCAGAGTCCGCCTCAGGTTCTTCGAAGGAGTCCGTTCGATCAGGCAGATTTTGTCCGGCAAGTGGCGAGCGTGAAGTGTAGCGTATTTTGCGTAATTCATAGCGTCAATCCTCCTTGCTTCTCAAAACAATGGGGTTAGCATATCAAACAGGTGATTACCGTAAAACCTTGTCCCAAAGACCACTATTTCACAAAGCCAAGAACTTTTGGCAGCCACAGCGTTAAACCTGGCATGTAAGTGATGACGCCCAGGACCGCATACTGTATGATGAGAAAAGGAATGACAGCCTTTGAGACATAGATGAGATTTTTATTCGCCATCGCCCCGGTGATATAAAGGCTGACCCCCATTGGCGGCGTGCAATAGGCGATGGCCAGATTGACTGTCATAATCAGGCCGAAGTGCATGGGATCGATCCCAAAGGGCCCCAGCATGGGAAGAAAGACCGGGCCGATGATGAGTGTGGCGGAGATGATATCCATAAACATCCCGACAACGATAAGGAGCAAATTGATGACCAGCAGAAATACAATAGGAGATTGTATGCTGCCCACAACCGCTTCCGTGATCTTTGCCGGTATGGCCTCCAGAGTCAGGTAAAGGCCGAAAGAGGTCGCCCCTGCCACGATAATCAGGAGGGTCGCGGACGTCACCGCGGAGCTTACGGTAATCCGCTTGACGTCCCTCAGCTTGATCGACTTGTGGATAAACAACTCCACGATAAACGCATAAATACAGGCCACGACCGCTGCCTCGTTGGCAGTAAACACTCCTGAAAAAATCCCTCCAAATATGATGACCGGCAGCATGAGCGACCAGAAACTCTCCTTCAGAATCTTGAAGACCTCTTTGCCGGACGGAACGGGCGGTCTTACGAAATCGGTTCTTTTTCGGTGCAGTAAGTAGGAATAGACGCATACACCGATCATGATCAGAATCCCGGGCAAGAACCCTGTCAAAAAAAGTCCCTCAAGGGACACATTGCTGATCATAGAGTAGAGGATCATCCCGATGCTCGGGGGAATAATGACCCCTAGGTTTGGAGATGTCGTCATGACCCCAAGGGTGTAGTTCTCCCGGTATCCGCTTTCCAGGAGCGCTGGAATCATAAAACCCCCAAGAGCCACCACGGTGGCAACGGTGGATCCGGAGATCGCCCCGAAAAGTCCGCACCCGAGTACGCCTGCCATACCAAGGCCGCCCGGCAACCAGCTCACCAAGACATTGGCGACCTTGATCAGCTTGTCTACAATTGATCCGGCGGTCATGATATTGCCGCAGAGGATGAAATAAAGGACAACCACCAGGGCAAACTTGTCCATACTTCGAAAAAGGCTCTGGGCCAGGAGAAGCAGAGGGAGGTCTGTATAAAGGAGGAAACCCAAGACCGCGGTGAAGAAAAGACACATGAACACAGGTACCAGGGCGGCCATACATCCAATCAATATGAGCATAATAATGAGATGGCTCAGTTCCATATCAACCTCATATCCAGATCTTTATGGGTGAATGTCTCATACACTGAACGCCTAAGCAGGTTCGCTTCCAGCTCGCAGTTCCTTGATATCCATATGAATCACCTGCAGGGTGCGGATGAACATCATGACGCCCATTGTGGGCAATATGGCGTACAACCATACGAGCGGGATTTCCATAATAATGGTTTTCTGGTGGGTCGCTGATTGAAGGACGGCCATTTTCCACCCGTAATAAGCCATCATGGCAGCAAATATGAGGGTTACAATATTGCTGAAAAAAGTGAGAGGGGTTTTCAAAACGGGAACGATCTGCACAAGGGCGTCGATCTTTATCATGGATCGCGCCTTGATCGCAGCGCTGCAGCCGATAAAAGTGGTCAGGATGATGACTTCCCTGACCAGTTCCTCGGACCAGGCCAATGAATAGTTGAACCCGTACCTCAAGACCACATTGACGAACAAAGCAATAAGGGCCGCCATAGTCGATATAAAAAGGACCCATTCCTCTATGAAACCCAGCACCTTGTCAAAGAAGTCGGAAACCTTCAGTAGCATAATAGTCTGCCCTCATTCTAAAAAAAGCGGAGAGGACGAGTGACCACCCCTCTCCGCTGTGTTTTAAGGTCTTAAGGTTTATACCCCATGTAATCCTGGACCTCTTTGAGGTAGTTGGTTGGACGGTACTTGTCTCCCTTACCGAGTTTGTTGATTTCAGATGCAAAGTTCTGATGGACCTTGTCGCTCAGCGCTTGGAGTCCTGCCATTTCATCGTCGGGCAGTTGAAGGAAGGTCACGCCGTTTTCCTTGGCATCGGCAATCTGAGCCTCTTCCAGTGCCTCCCCTTTGGGTCGACTGTTCGTGCAGACTTCGTTGACCGTGTCCACGAAGATTTTCTGGAAATCCTTTGGTAATTTGTTGAACCAGGCCTTATTGAAGATCCAGATAAAAAGCCCCTGGGCATAATTGATCTGGGTGAAATACTTACACTGTTCAAATTTCTTCGTGATGTTACAGACGATGAGTGTATGATCCAGCGCTTCAATAACGCCCTGTTTCAGGGCCACAGGGACATCGGGCCAGGGCATGACCACCGGATTGACTCCCCATGCTTCGTAGGACAGTTTGTTTACGGCAGCCTCACCGATCCGGATTTTCACCCTTCTTAAATCATCAATCGTCCTGATGGGTACTTTGGAGGCCCAACCATAATTACCATAGGTCGTAATATTAATGCCCATGATACCCTGATGGTCCATAGCCATCATGAAATGATCGAAAAGATTTCCGCTATCGATGAATTTCTCTAATTTGTCAAAGGAATTGATCAGAAAAGGCAGGTTGACGACTCCGAATCGGGGACCCAGGTTTGTGGCGGCGATGGAGCTTACAGCCATACCCTGGATACCGCCCATCTGCAATTGATTAAGCACCTCAACCTCGCCCCCTAACATGGAAAAGGGCTTGAAGTCGAAATAAATCTGCCCGCCGGTCCGCTCCCACAAGAGGTCTCGCATAGCGAACCCCGCGAAGCCGTCAAGCAAAGGATGGGAAACGTTAGACACAATACATTTGTATTTTGCTTTGGAAGGGTCAAATTTTGGTTTCCATTTAGCCAGCGGGTCCTCTTGTGCGAACGCAAAATTGCATGCCAGGACAACCCCAATGAGACAAAACAACACGGAAGTAATTACCCTTTTCCTGTCCACATTCGACTCCTTTCTATGTTCGGCAAAGGTTTACAAAATAAAATCCCTCCCTTCTTTCACTTCTGTTAACCCATTTTGATTGGACCAAAATTTTATCTTTTTGTCAACAAACAAACACGCAAAAAACTGTAGTTTAGCTATCTATTTGAATGTGCTTATGGGTTGGCCTCAAGGGCGTTTCTTGGAAAAGTCCCTTTCTATGTTAAGGCTGAAAATTTATCCAGGACATGATTCAAAACGACATATTGGGCCGTTCGCCATCAATTGGATCGACGCGATGGGGCGAACGGATATGACCCCACGGGGTTTACGGCCTTTGGACGTCCGAGCCTGCATTTTCATATGGATCGCTGCTAGAGGGAATGTGTTGTGAATCGCACGCCAAAATGAGACAAATCCTTTCAGGTCCTGCGATCCCTCGGGACTAGATGCCTTTGGAAAGCACCTTCTCATCGTGGGCCAGACGGCTTTGTATCCCTTTGCCGATAAGATAGGTGCGGCTGAATTCAGACCAGAAGTCCTTGTCTTTCTCCTTCCATGACGGCCCGAATCTCTTTTCAAAAAAATCTCCGAGTTTATCAAAGAGGAGTTTCCATGTGGGCAGGCCGGCGTCATGGGCGGCCAAGATTTCTTCCAGAATCTGGTCGATTTCACCAAGCTTTTCTTTGGGCAGATAGGAAATGGCACCCAGGCGAATGGAGGCTATCAGGGCATCAGCACTCAGGCCGTGGGCTGTCAGCATTACGGTGGGAAAACCCCGCTCCACGCTCTTTTCCAGGAGTTTCAGTCCATCAACCCCCATGATATCCAGGATAACGAGGTCATACTTGTTTTGGCCGATCTTTTCCAATGCCGTTTTGTAGTCCTGCGCTATGTCAACGCGAGCCATATGCAGGGTCTCTTCGATCGTGTCCAGAATGTCTACTTCGTCGTCAACCGCCAGAATCTTCTTTCCTTCCAGGTAGGATTTTTCCGTCGTCATGGGGCACCCTCCTTTTCTGGTGCGAAAACGTGATGTTTACATGACCATCAAAAACCGAAGCAAAAGGGCTTTTTTTCTAAAAGGCATTGTATTGTATAAACATTTGATAGCTTTTAGCTGATTATATGGGGGCCGCGGTGATCTGTCAAGATATGATGTGGGCGTATGCAGGCCTTCTCCGTACCAAGTTGGGTAAGTCCCTGTGATGCGCTCGGGAAAGCAAGGGGCAGCCATCACGAAAACCTGTCCGGAAAACCGCTTCTCATGTCGTATGCCTGTAAAAGGCCCGCCATGTTTAATCAGATCCCCGGCCGGTCCTTCGAGTAGCTGCCCGACTGGCCTCCTGTAAAAACCTGTGTGACCTGGACCTATGCCCGGCGTCGTGTCTCATATTTTGATAAAAAAACCGTTCCCATCGCGGGGAACGGTCAATGATCGTAAAAAAGCGGGCTGTAGCTCAGCCGGTTGATCAATTATGCCTTGACGTCCACCTTAAAGATCATCGAGGCCCCAGTGTCTCCGGCTGCGCATCCGGCCCAGATGCCGTATCCCCCACCCAGGATCGCGAGTTCCTCAATCAACTCGGCAATGAGCCTGCCCGCCGTGGGGGCCTGGGGATGGCCGTAGATCATGGAGCTACCGTAGTTGTTCATCTTCATGACATCGAATCCCAGCTTTCTGGCCATGTTGATGTCATTGGTTGCAAAGGGATTGTGGGTCTTGATGGCCTTCATCTCCGAGATCTGCAGTCCGGCATTGGCCAGGGCCATTTGTGCCGCAGGCACCGGTGCAGCGGCCATGTATCCCGGTTTGACCCTGGTAAAACCATAGGAAAGGATCTGGACCTCCACATTGGGATCCGCGCTCAGTTCCCTGGCCCTGTCCCTTGTGGTAATGATGAATCCACAGTTACCGTCTGCGGGGAATGTCTGGGATCCAAAACTGTGCACACCGTTTGGTTCGACCGGTTTCAGCCTGGCCAGACCTTCGGCCGTGGTGGGGGTCACGCCTTCATCCGCATCAAAAATCACGGTCTTTTTTTTGGAGACCTTTACCTCACAGGGAAACATGTAACGTTTCTGAAAGGCCCTGTCGTCGGCCAGGGCGTCCTGGTATTGTTCATATCGCCGCAGGGTGACCGCGTCACACTCCTCCTTTGTGATCCCAGCCTCTCTGGCTACATTTTCCGCTGTCTGCACCATTTTGAGTCCCACATTGGGATCTGAATTGAAACTATCCATGACCCAGTTCTCGTACTCCACTTCCCCGCCGGGTCCAAGGGGCTGTGCCCAGACCGTGTGGGGACCGTTGGAGCACCGATCCGAATTCAGGACAAATCCCACGTTGTAGATGCCGGTCTCGACACAGTTGGCGGCGAGCCAGATATTTGTGGTCGAGGTGGTGCAGGCCTGGTTGGTCATCAGGGCGGGCAGATTCTTCTGGTTGTCCACCAGCATGGCCGCGGCCCAATTGTGGCTGTAAAACATATGGTGCTGGGCTACACTGTTGCCATAGTACATATAATCAATCATGCAGGGATCAAAATCCTTTTTGAGAAACCAGGCCCTGGCCGTTTTTGCACCCAGAATAATGGCGTTTTCATTCGCCAAGGTGCCCTGCCACCGGCAAAACGGGCTGGAGTAGTAACCGTTGTAGGGAATAAAGGCTTTTTCAAACTTCATGATCTGAATTTACCTCCATAGCTGTTGGGTGCTTGTGTCTTTCGATCGAAGCGGTCAAGCGTCGCTCCACTTTCCGTACTTCTCCCTCAGAATCCGGTGCAAGATTTTTCCCGTCGGAGTCCTGGGCATCTCCTCGTCCTCGATGAAATCTATAACCTTGGGCCGCTTGTAGCCGGCGATCTTGCCCTTGGCATGATCAAGGATCTGTTTTGCCAGCTCGTCGCTGGGATCATACCCGTCGTGGAGAACAATGATCGCTTTGATGAGTTCACCCCACTTGTCATCCGGAATCCCGATAACGGCGATGTCCTTCACGGCCTCATGGGCACCCACCACATCTTCCACCTCGGATGGATAGACGTTTTCACCTCCCGTGATGATCATGTTGGCCTTTCTGTCCACCAGGGTGTAGTATCCGTCTTCATCCCTTTTGACCATATCGCCGGCCGAAGACCACTCGCCGAAGAAGGCCTCCTGGGTCTTCTCGGGATTTTTCAGGTATTGGGTGAAGAGCATGGGGGTGCGGTAGAAGAGTTCCCCGACTTCACCGTCCGGTACCTCGTTCCTGTCCTCGTCCAGGATCTTGATCCGGTCGGTTCCAAAGATTTCCTTGCCGATAGAGCCCAGTTTCTTGAATTGATCCTCCGGCCTGAGGAGGGTTACCAGACCCCCCTCAGTACTTCCATACGCTTCCCACAGTTCCGCGTTCTTGAAATAGTCCATAATCGCCAGCTTGAGGTCCTTTCTGGCAGGAGCCGAGGAGATCAACAACTGACGCATTGAGTTGACATCGATGCTGTTTTTGATGTCATCCGGGAGGGCCAGCATCATCACGTAGTGGGTGGGAACAAGGGAAGTGAAGGTGATTTTGTACTTCTCGATGGTCTTCAGGAGATCCACCGGGTCGAAACTCACCATGTTATAGACAAACACAGGGGCCGAGACCAGGGTATAGGGAAATGAATAAAAGATCGAATTCACGTGGCACATGGGCATGACCAGCATCACCTTGTCAGTGGGCCGCACGCCCATGTTGATGATGTTGAGAACATACTGCGCGTGGTAGCTTTCATGGGTCTTCATGACCCCTTTGGGCCGTCCCGTGGTCCCGGATGTATACATGATGGTCCAGAAGTCATCGCCGTAGACCATCTCATCCGGTTCCTCCGGTGACGCGCTTTCCAACCACGCCTCATAGGCAATGTATCCCTCCGGTGCGGGGCCGTCGCCCAAATAGACGTAGGCGTCCTTGGGCATTGGAAGCCTGTCCTTGATCCCGTTGATCATTTCGACGAAAGGTTCCTCCACAATGAAGACCTTGCACTCGGAGTGATTGGTGATATACTCGATGTCCGGTGCGGCCAGTCTGAACATGACAGGCACAACGATCTGACCGCCCTTTGCGCATCCGGCGTAGATGTCCATCCACTCGCCCCGGTTATAGGCGAGCACGGCGAAGGCATCCTTGTGCCCACAGCCGAGTTTGGACAGACCGTCGGCGACGCGGCAGGCCCGTTCATTCCATTGCTTGAAGGTGAATTCCTTATCCTTGTCCTGCCATCCAAGTTTGTCCGGGTAATTCAAGGCGTTCATTTTCAAGACCGTCCCAGCATGCATCCACTTGCTTCTCTGTCCCATCTTAGAACCTCCCGCAAATTGATTTCAAAGGTTATCAGTCCGTTAGCACGGGGCGGGCCGAGAGCCGGATTTCCGACGGACTCAAAAGTCCTTACCGGGGCCTGCGACAGGAGCCTTTGCACCTGTTGCAGATCTGCTTCTCAAATAGACCTCCCATGAGGTTCCCTCACCCCCTCTAACCGGTCTTCAAGCAGGTCGAACACGTTGCCCTGCCGTCACGCCATGTTTGAGGCCACGATCTCGGTGATATCCATGATCTTGATTTTGCCCCTTTCCTCCTTGGGTATGGCCTTGGCACCCTTCCTCAGCTGGTCTTTACAGGCTGCGCAGCCCGATACAATGATCTCCGCGCCCACGGCCAGGGCATCCCGCACCCTCTCTTCGGCCATCTGGACCGCCATTTCAGGGTCCTTTGCCGAGA
Source organism: Desulfatiglandales bacterium (assembly GCA_049366815.1). GTDB lineage: Bacteria > Desulfobacterota > DSM-4660 > Desulfatiglandales > HGW-15 > CAYNYM01. The sequence goes on from JBMNCO010000106.1 coordinate 9,474, forward strand.
CGCCGCCACCGCCGCCGCAGCAACGGGCCTGTAACCGGTTCCTGGCCATTTCCCTGTAATCGAGACCCGGGATGGATTTGAGGATGTTTCTGGGTTCCTCAAAGATCTTGAAGGCCCTGCCCAGGTCACAGGGATCATGATAGGTGACCTTTTTCCCGAGGTTCCCCTCGAAAGTGATCTTGCCCTCCTTGATGAGTTTTTCAAGATAGTGTACGGAATGGTAGACCTCCAGACCGAGATCTCCTACCTGCGGGTAGATCTTCTTGAAGGTCTTGTAACATCCGGCGCAGGGGGTGACAAGTTCCTTGGCCCCGGTGGCCCGGATCTTTTCAATGACCTTTTTCGCGTGTTCTTCAAATTCGTCCGTCCCCATGAGGAACAGGGGGAAGCCGCAACAGCCCTCCTCCGCCGAAAGTGTGGTGTAGTCCACGCCGCCTGCATCCAGGAATTTGATGAAGCTGGGGACCATTTTCATGTCCAGGTAACTGGGTACACATCCCATGAAGAGAAGCGTTTCGGCCTGGGCCTTGAGTTCTCCTCTCTCTAGCTTCTCTTTGAGTTCCTTGGGGTAGATGTCGATCCTGTCGGCCTTGGCGCTGGCATAGACATTTCCGGTGGTCAGGATGTTGTCTCTGACACCGAGTATCTCCGATGGTGTCAAGCCTTCTTTATAAAGCTTTTTGCGAACACCCTCCACGATCTCATCCACCTTGACCAGGGCAGGGCAAAAATAGGTGCAGGCCTGGCAGGTTGTACATGAATAGAAGGCCTCAGCCAATTCCCTGGAAGGTTCGATGGTGCCGTTGAGGAAATTGAAGGCGAGTACATTTCGTCCACGGGCGTTTCTCGATTCCCTGTGGGTCACGCTGAAGGTGGGACAACCCAGACGGCAAAAGCCGCAGGCGATACAGGCCAGGATTTCATTGTCTATGAACTCCCCGAAGGTATTCAGGCCTTCAGGATGTTCGAGAAAAGGCTTGAAGGCAAAATAGTCGTAGATGTCGTGCTCCTTCTTTTCGAGGCCGAATTTACCGGGATTGAGGATGTCGTTCGGGTCCAGGGCCTTTTTGATGGCCCGCATGACATCCAGGGCGGGTCCCAACTGCTTTTCGATATAAGGGGCCCTGGCAACGCCGGTTCCGTGCTCGGCCGTAATGACGCCGTCCATCTCGACGGCGATCTCCGCCAGTTCATCCGCTGCCGGTCTGATCCTGTCCCAGGCATCCTGGTCCCTCATGTCCGAAACAAACGTGGTGTGGACATTGCCGTCCCCGATATGGCCGAAGGTGGTGATCAGAAGATTGTATTTATCCGATATGGCCTGGGCACGCTTGATCACTTCCGGAATTTTGGAGGGTGGGATGCCAAGGTCTTCAGAAATGGAAACGAGACGGTGGCCCGGTTTGATCCTCGAGAGGGTGGGCACGAGTTTCCCCCGGGCCTCCATGATTTCTCCGGCCTTGGCCGGATCATCGCTCCATGTGAACTCCTTGACCCCATGCTTTTCACAGATCTTTTCCATGTTGATCATGTCTTTGAGCACCACATCCTTGGCGCCGTCCGCCTCGATGATCAGCATGGCCTCGATCCCGCTGATATCCCTCTCGATTGCACTCTCCACGACCTTGAGGCTGTATTTGTCCATGATTTCGCACGCGGCCAGCTGTATGCCTGATCCGATGATTTCGCTGACCGCACTGCCTGCGGAAAAGAGGTCTTCAAAGACGGCCAGGGCAAGCGCGTTGTATTCGGGTTTGGGTTGGATCTTGACGGTGATCTCGGTGATGATCCCGAGAGTCCCTTCAGAACTGCAAAAGACGTGGTTCAGGTCATAACCAAAGGACGCCTTAGGGGTTTTGAATCCGGTCTTTATTATCGTTCCGTCCGCCAGGACGACTTTGAGGGCCTTCACATAGTCCCTGGCTGTCCCATATTTCACGGCCTTATGACCACTGGAATTGGTGGACATCATGCCGCCTATGGTGGCGATCATCTCGCTCCCGGGGTTGGGAGGGAACATGAGGCTGTCCTGGGCCAGCTTTCTGTTCAGGTCCATACAGATGACCCCGGGTTCCACCCTGGCAAAAAAGTTTTGTTTGTCGATTTCCAGGATCTTGTTCATCCTGTGCACATCCAGGAGAATGCCCCCCTTTACAGGAAGAGATGCCCCGGTTGTGGCCGTTCCTGAGCCCTGGACAGTGACCGGAACTTTTTCCTTGTTGGCCAGTTTCATGATCGCTGAGATTTGTTCCGTCGTAAAGGCAAAGACGACGGCATCGGGTATCCCCTCATGAACGGAAAGATCCCGCGAATAGGGTATGCATTCCACGCGACCGGTAAAAAGGTTTTGGGGTCCGACTATCTGCCTTATTTCCTCAAGAATGTCCATAAGTTGGCCTCCAACGATGTGAAAGTGTTCCCAATAAGAACTCCCCCCAGCTTAGATGAATGAATTTCAACTGAAAAAATCTGCGCAACAATAGAGGGTAAAGCCAAGTGCAAAGATGCGACGGTATTACTCTTTAAGACTTAAGATGTTAATGGATTACAATGCGTTAGACCTTGTTCTGCCTTAGCCGGGATCATGCCGAAGATTGTTTTGAAGAAAATTTTGGATAAATGAGTGAGACCATTTTTTCAATCATGATGGATAAACCATCCGGTAAAACAAACGCTTGTTTAAGCTAGCATGGTATGCCCGCAGTGTCAACGCAAATTGCCCGACCCTCAAAAACATCAAGCATTTTTTATCGGCACCTCTTTCATCCTCACGCCTTGGACTCGAATCTCCGGCGCCACTGGATCCTTTGTAAGGTCACACACAGGGGCCTTTGCAGCCGGATGTTTTTGATCTGCCGGGGCGGCCCTTTCGTGCTATCATTTGTTATGCCTATTATCAGAAGGAGCGCCCGATGGATTACGAAGTCGTCATCGTGGGAGCAGGGCCAGCAGGGATCTTTGCAGCCCTCACCTTGAGTGATCTTGGCGTGGGTCCCGTGCTTCTGTTGGAACAGGGAAAGGACCTGTCTCAGCGAAGCCGCAAGGATTCCGGAGATATCCTCCGCGGCTGGGGCGGCGCGGGCGCTTACAGCGACGGCAAGCTGACCTTGTCGCCCGAAGTGGGGGGCTTCTTGAATGAATTCCTGGATCGTGCGAGTCTCAACAGGCTTCTTTCGAGGGCGGACAAGGCCTATGTGGAATCGGGGGCCCCCGACAGGTTGTATGGAGAGGAATCCCGCCAGCTCTCAGATCTGGCCGAAAGGGCCCGCCTGGCAGAACTCGAATTCATCCCCTCCAGGATCAGGCATATCGGTACCGAGAATTGTCCGGTGGTGCTCGGCAGGTTCCATCGACTACTCAAAGACAGGGTTACCATACGATGCGGGTGCCCGGTTCGAAAGTTGCTGGTCCGCGGGGACACGATTCAGGGCGTCCGATTGGAGGACGGCCGGGACATCGGCGCCCGTTTCGTCGTGGTGGCCCCCGGCCGCTCCGGAGCCAAGTGGATGAAGGGGGAGGCCGACGCACTGGGACTGAGAACCAAGGCCAGCCCGGTGGATATCGGGGTCCGGGTGGAATTGCCGGCCGTTGTCCTCAAGGAGATCACGGATCAGATTTACGAATCCAAACTGATTTACTCCTCCAAGACCTTTGACGACAAGGTGCGCACCTTCTGCATGAATCCCTACGGCGAAGTGGTCATCGAACAGAGCGGGGATGCCGTGACGGTCAACGGGCACAGCCATACCGATAAAAGGAGCGAAAATACCAATTTTGCGATCCTGGTAAGCAGTGCCTTCACGAAACCCTTTAACGACCCTATCGCGTATGGGATCTATATCGCAAGACTGGCCAATCTCCTGAGTGGGGGGGCGATCATTCAAAGGCTTGGGGATCTTCTGGCCGGTCGGCGCAGTGTCCAGGCCCGCATTGATCGCTGTCTTACCCGACCGACCCTGCCCGAGGCCGTACCCGGCGATCTGAGTTTTGTTTTGCCTTATCGCCATCTGGTCGATATCCTGGAGATGCTCGAAGCCCTTGAAAAGCTGGCTCCCGGTGCCTATTCGCGCCATACCCTCCTCTACGGCGTGGAGGTGAAATTCTACAGCAACAGGATTCATGTTGCACCGGACATGGAGACGGAAATCCGGAATCTATTTGCCGTGGGGGACGGGGCGGGTATAACCCGCGGTCTGCTGCAGGCCTCGGCAAGCGGGATCCTTGCTGCGGAGGCCATTGCCAGACGCCTGGGGGGAAAGGCCTGAATGTCATGCCGTGCGATCAAAGTGGGCATAGGTTCGAAGACTTATGAAGCGATTGTGATCAACCCAGCGGAACCGCTTCCTTCGGAAGGATGAAATTCTCGTATGAATTTAGCCCGTTCCAATAACTGTGCGGAAATCATGATTTCCTTTCGAACTTTTCCAGGGGCTAACGTGTTACAAATTCTCTTGAATCCGTCCAGGCCCCTGCTTCCCACTGCCTGGAGAGTAGCCTCATTGCAAAGATGAGCCCTTTGGACACCGATGGATCCCCATCTGTCTTCCTTGATGTGTTCTTTTAGGCGTCAATGGGTTTTGCCTCATCAATGAGCATAATGGGTATACCGTCTTTAATCTCGTAAAGAAGACGACACTTCTCGCAGATGAGGCCGTCTCGGGTGTCGTTCAGATGAATGTCTCCCTTGCATTTTGGGCAGGCCAGTATATCGAGCAATTCCTGACTGACGCTCATGTTGTTCTCCTTTTTGACTGACGTTTTATGTGACAAGTTTTAACTCTGTGCTTTTAAGGTATATCCTATTACTTAAAACTTAACACTTAAAACTTAAAACGGGATGAATTCGGGGTGTCACGAATTCATCAATAATTTAAGCTTAATGTAATGGACAGCCGGTTTCAAGTGGTTCTTTGCAACAAAATCAATCAATTTTGTCCGGGATTTACAGGTCCCGGCCTGACAGTAAGAGGTTGCCTCGGTCGTGATTCAGGATCAGCCCTGTCCCGTTGACACGGGTCGGACTATTTCCTATGTTTTGTTGCATGAGGCACGCGAGGCGTGTAACTGTTTGGTATGAATTTATCCCTTTCCAATAACTGTATGGAAATCATGCTCCCTTTCTGAAGTGACTAGCGGGAGGACGCCGTCTTTTTGCG
>JBMNCO010000107.1:0-52629 GCA_049366815.1 Desulfatiglandales bacterium
GTCCTCAATCAGGTGATCAAAGAGGGACTTTTGCTTAACGCCCAGATGGAGTGAAACAATACTCAAGGCCTCAATAGCCCTTTCCGACAGCCTGAAGGTCGCACGCACGCTCTGGTGGCCCCTGAGATCTGAGGAGGAAGGTTGGGGCAAGGGCGGGCCCTGATTCGTTTGTTTTTTTTCTTTTGTCTTCATATCTCCCCCTGCCGTCTTTACAGATACCGAAAGGGCGGCGCTTCCATTACCTTAAGAGTTTTTATAGTTTTAGTAATATTATTTATTTTTATTAATTATCATATTGACATGAAATACTCAATGATTAATTTTTAGGCCAAGGAAGTAATGAATTACGGACGAAAGGAGGTACGAACAATGATGAATCTAATGAAATGGAATCCCTGGAAAGAGATGGATACCTTTGCGGATCGATTCAGCCGGGTCTTCGATGGAACCCTCCTCCCCTCCAACTGGATGAGCGAGGAATCCGCTCTGGGTAATTGGAAACCGGTCGTGGACATACTCGACCACGAGGACAAAATCGTGATCAAGGCGGAACTCCCCGGTGTGGATAAAGAAGACATTCGTGTGGACTTGAAAGATAATGTGCTGACACTGGAAGGCGAGCGTTCCCATGAAAATGAAGTGAAAGAGGACAACTATTATCGCAGAGAGAGAGTGCACGGAAAGTTTCACCGCTCGTTCATGGTGCCGGCCGGTCTGGACGCGGACAAGATCAAAGCGGATTATAAAGACGGCGTTTTGAACATCGAAATCCCAAAACCCGAAGAAAAGAAGACCAAGACCATTTCGGTCCACTGATGCGCGTTCATCTCCAACCGACAATGATGCAGGGGCGGTCCTTACGGATCGCCCCTCTTTTTTGTAAAACTTTACGCTTTCGAAAATCACCCCATGACGGAGGGACCATGGGAATCTCTTTTCAATAAAGCAGGACAAACGCTTTCAAGCAATGCGGGCCGCAGTGCGCCTCGTCAGGAGAGCATTCGGTCCATTCTTCATTGACACAAAAGGATTTTTTTTCCATGATCAAAGGCAAAACCAATCCACGAGGCAAAAACGGGGGTGCCATGGGTCTTGAAAAGGTTTTGAACGCAGAGTCTGTCGCCGTTATCGGAGCATCCAGGAATGAAACAAAGAGGGGATTCCAGGCCATTCGAACGCTGTTGGACGAGAAATATGAGGGCAGGATCTATCCGGTCAACCCTAGAGAGAAGAGCGTATTCGGTTTCAAATGTTACGAGTCTGTCACCGCTATCCCTGATCCCGTTGATCTCGCCCTGATTACAACTCCGGCCAAGACCCTCCCCAAACTCCTGGAAGAATGCGGACAAAAGGGTATCCAGGGGGCGGTCATCATTGCCGGCGGTTTCAGAGAAATGGGGGAGGAAGGCACGGCCCTTGAAGAGGAAGTCATGCAGGTTGCCCGAAGACACAACGTGCGGCTGATCGGGCCGAACACCTCCGGGATGATGAATCTCAAGGACAATCTGAATCTCGTTGGCCTGCGTGATGTGCCCAAGGGCGACATCGCTCTGCTGTGTCAGAGCGGCAATATGGCCCTGGCCCTCATGACCGAGGCAAAGCTCAAGAGCCGCAAGGGTTTTTCATACTATGTGGGTGTCGGGAACGAGGCGGACATCAGGTTTCATGAATTCCTTGATTTCTTCCAGCATGATCAGGATACAAAGGCCATACTGATGTATGTGGAGGGCATGAGGGAGGGCCGAAAGTTTCTTCAGCAGGCCTACAGAACCACCCTCGAAAAACCGATCATCCTGCTCAAAAGCGGGCGATCCTCCACCGGAAAACGATCTGCAGGGTCCCATACCGGCGCCCTTGCGGGTATGTCCGAAGTATCGCAATCGGCCTTCAAACGTGCAGGTATCATCGTCATCGAGAATTCGGACGAGCTATTCCCCGCTGCGGAGGCCCTTTCAAGTCTCCCGCCTATCAAGAACAATCGCGTGGCCATCCTGGCCGACGGCGGGGGACATGCCACCATCGCCGCAGACCTTTTGACGGATCTCGGGCTGGAAATCCCCAAACTGGGGGAAAATACCCAAAAACAACTCAGGGCGATCCTCCCCGAGGCGGCGGCCGTTCGGAATCCTGTGGATGTGGCCGGCGGCACGGATGCGGACCCATCCATCTTCGCCGAGTGCGCCAGGATCATCCTGAAAGATCAGGATATCGGTGGTCTTTTGATCGTCGGCCTGTTCGGGGGTTATGGAATACGTTTTGCCGAAAGCCTTGCCCTTATGGAAGAGGATGCGGCACATCGCATGGGAAAATTGGTTGTCAAGAGGAGTAAACCTATCATTCTTCACAGTCTTTACAGTTCAGTGAAGCCCCACTCCCTCGATTTGCTGCGCTACTACAATATCCCCGTTTTCGACTCTCTCGACGTGGCCTGCAAATGCATCGGTGTGCTGGCGGAACGGGGAAATTATCTCGGCTCATACCACGCCAAGGTGAACTTCGTCCTGAACTGGGGGGACAAAAGGAAACCCCGGGGTGAAGCACTCCTCCGAAGGGCCGGAAAGGAAGGTCGTCGCGCTCTTCTGGAACCTGAGGCAAAGAGGCTTCTGCAACTGCACGGTGCTTCCGTCTCCCGGGATCTCGCGGTCACAACGCCTGATGAGGCGGTGGACTTCGCAAAGGAAGCAGAAGGAGAAGTAGTACTGAAACTCATATCGCCCGACATTCTTCACAAGAGCGACGCGGGAGGGGTTGTCACCGGACTTAAGGGAGAAAAAAATATCCGGAGGGCATTTCAGGACATTATCAAAGGCGCCGGGAATTACAAACCGGATGCCGATATCAGGGGGATCCTTGTCTCGCCCATGGCCCGGGACGGCCAGGAGATCATTATTGGAACCACGTTGGATGACCAATTCGGACCCGTCATCATGTACGGACTGGGGGGCATTATGGTGGAGATCCTAAAGGATGTCTCTTTTCGTGTGCTCCCTATCTCCAGGACCTCAGCCAAAGCGATGGTGAGGGAGACCAAATCCTATCCCATTCTGAAAGGCGTGCGTGGAGGTCCCCCCAGGGACGAAAAGGCCCTGATCAATCTCCTGCTTATCTGTTCCGAGGTCATTGAGTCCTATCCGGATATTCAGGAGATGGATTTGAACCCCGTGATCGTCCATGAAAAGGGCCTGACCGTGGTCGATGCCCGCATCATTTTGAAAGCGCAACAGGAGGGATGATCACACTGTTCTTCATGTCGAAGCGACCTCAGAATCTGTTAAAACGCATCACGGTGCCTGGTCATCAAGAGGCATATCTCTGGGCGTCACCATGAAACCCCGTGTTAGAATCGGGACTTCCGGATGGAACTGTCCCCACCGGCAAGGCCCTTTTTATCCCCGGGATTCTTTGAAATCAAAGTGACTTCGAGTGTCACGCCCTCCCCAACGCGATTCCTATCAAGGCACTGCTCGAAACCTAACGCCTCCGGAAAAAGACCGAATGAAACATCCCCGCACTTGACCGGGGGCCATTTGAGGACAAAAAATACGGTTTTTCCAGTATTCAAATACGCTTTTCACCCTATCGTCCTCTCTCACAATTCACGCTAAAATAGTGTCCATTCAAAGAAAGAAGGAGAAAGAGCAATGGAAGAAAAAAGGGAAAAGGCCGCTTTCATCTGCGTCAAAGACTCCCTGGACGGGGCATACCCGTCCCTCGTCCTGGCGATCAATGCCGCCCGGCAGGGCATGGAAAGCAAGATCTTCTATTCATTCATGGGATTGAATATGGTGCTCAAGGGGGGCGCTGAGAGGGCCAAGTTTATTCCTCCCGGTGTTATGGGCGCCATCCCCGGCATGTCGACGGTAGCCACGGGCATGATGAAGAGGAAAATCGATAAGGCCAACATTCCCAGTCTGGCCGAACTTCAGGAGGTGGCCCAGCTGGAGGGGGTCGAACTCATCGCATGCAAGATGACCGTGGACATGATGGAAATAAAGGAAGAAAAGCTCATCGATGGCGCTGTTGTCTGGACGGCCGAGGACTTTATCCGATACGCAAAAGACTGCAAGATCTGCCTGTTTACCTAAATGAGAAAACACTCAGCCCTTGGCCCCACAGCCGAAGGGGCCCGAGCACTTCGGGCCCGCTGCTTTAGGGACTGAATGAGATTCGGCATTGAAACGCGTCATGCAATACCCTTTTCCTCACAGGCACCCACTAATCGGTGAGTCCTTCGATACGTCTCACCTGCCGGGCGAGCCTGGATCGCCACGCCGGCGAATCCTTAAGGTAGAGCGCTGCAAGGCGATTAAATTCCCCGGCCTGGGCCCTGTTTCCTTTCATGATCCAGGCCTCTGCCAGATAGTAATAGTTCTCGCCATGATCGGGATACAGATTGATCGCCCTTTCCAGGGTCCGGATAGCGTCATCGGGTTGCCCCATATCGAGATAGCCGTGAGCACGATCCGTCAAACGAAAGGAGGCCACGGCCCGGGGATCAGGCTTTTCGGGCCTTGCAGCCGGTTCATCCTTTGATAGGGACGGTCTCCTTTCAGGAATCGGTGTCGGAGCCGGCACAGGTTCCGGCCTCGGAGCAGGCACTCTCAGCGGTGCCGATGGGGCGCATCCGAAAGTCCCCAGGAATAACCAGCCGGCCAGTGCGACCATCGCCCATTTAGAATTTCCGTATAAGATCTCGCACCTCCTTGAAAATCCGCTCAAAAGGGTTCAGGGTTACGTGGATCGGACATGTCTCTTCGGGTACATTTTCTTCAAGGAAGAACTCGTCATAGGTTTCGGGGCACCTGCCCGGAACGGCCGGCCGGTTGCTCTCGCTGCAAACCGCGCGCTCCACAACCCCCGGGGGCATTCGAAACCACCGGCCTGATAAATGCTGGGGAATGGACTTCACCAGGTCGGCCCAGATGGGTAGGGCGGCGCTAGATCCTGACGCCCCGATGGGGGTCCCGTCATCAAAACCGACCCATACCAAGGCCAGAATATCCGGCGTGTAACCCACAAACCAGGCATCCCTGTAATCATTTGTGGTACCCGTCTTGCCCGCCAAAGGAAAGAAAATTCCCATGCTCTTCAGAGAGCGTGCCGTGCCTTCCGTGACAACGCTTGCCAAAAGGGAGTTCATCAGAAAGGCCTTAGCCGGGCTGGTCACCTGTTCCACACGCATGTGCCTCTGCTCCAGCCGTTGTCCTTTTTCATCCAGCACTTCCTTCAGGGACAGAGGATAGGGCAGCCTCCCGTCTGCGGCAAAGGCACAATAGGCCCGGGCCAATTCCAGAGGAATCACCTCGGATGTCCCCAGTGAAAGGGACGGATAGGGCCTCAGGGGCGTGGTAAAACCAAAGGTCGAAGCCGTGGCGACAATCTGATCCATGCCCACTTCCATCCCCAGGTCCACCGCAGCCAAATTCACCGACTGGGCCAGGGCCTGCCTGAGAGTCACCTCCTTTTCCGGCATGGGTGCATAGTTGCGGGGGCTCCAGGAACCACCTTCGACGGTGTAGGTCCTGGCCTCGTTTGACAACATCGATATTGGGGTAAACCGGTCTAATCCGCTCAGAAAGACAAAAGGCTTGAATGCGCTTCCCGGTTGCCTTCGGGCCTGGGTGATGCGATTGAACTGGCTCATACTGTAGTCACGCCCACCCGCCATGGCCAGGATATACCCCGTCTTGGGTTGCATGACCAGAACAGCCCCCTGTAACTGCTTTAACGGTTCCGATCTTTTCAGTGAAGGACCGGCCTTCTCCAGACGTTCCAGCCCTCTGGCCAGGGCCCTTTCCGCGGCTTCCTGCACCTGTGTGTCAAGGGTCGTGAAGATGGTCAACCCAAGGCTTGTGAGGTCTTCCGGGGAATAGAGCGTCTTGAGTTGCTCGGAGAGGTAATCCACGAAAAAGGGGGCCTTTTTCCCGTACCTCTCATATCCCGCTGGACTGACCTCCTGGGCCTGGACATCTTTCATCCCCTCCCCGGAGAGCCACCCGTTTTCGTGCATCCGATGCAAGACCGTGTTTCTTCGCTCCCTGCATCGTTCTTCGTCCACGTAAGGCGAATAGAGGTTTGGTGCCCGGATCAGGCCGGCGATGACCGCCGCCTCCTCGGGGCGAAGCTCGTTGACCGGTTTCCCGAAATAAAAATAGGATGCCTCGCCGATACCGCTGACGGCCACGGATCCCTTCTGTCCCAGGTAGATCTCATTCAGGTAGATCTCCAGAATTTCGCCTTTATCATACATGACCTCCATGGTCAGGGCCATGATGGTTTCCTTCAGTTTTCTGGAAAAGGTCCGGTCCGATGTCAAAAAATAGTTTTTCACCAGCTGTTGGGTAATGGTGGATCCGCCCTGCTTTATCCCCCTTTCCTTCAAATTGGCGTAAAGGGCTCGGAGCATACCCCTTGGATCGATGCCGTGATGTCTGTAAAAGCGCGTGTCCTCGGCGGCTAGCACGGCATGGATGACATGGTCCGGGACCTGTTCGATGGAAACCAGTCTCCTTTGCTCCCGCTCTGGACCGAAAAAGAGCATCAGTTGTTCCGGTTCCAATTCCAGGAGGGGAATCGCATCTCCATTTCTCAGGTCTGTGATGGATTGAATTGTGTTCCCTCGAAAAGAGATACGAATTGCAACGCCCTTCTGCTCGTAGGAGGAAACTTTGAAGTCATGCAGAAAGAGGCGGATGGAGGAGTCTGAAAGACGCATCTCCCCCATGTGTTTCGGATCATGCGGCACCGCTCTATAGCCTAACCGTTTCAGCTTTTTTTCAAAAAGACCACGGTCAAGTTCCTGCCCGGGAAAGAGCAGCGAGGTGTCGGAATAGACCCGCGAAGGGATGCTCCAGCGTTGACCCGAAAACCGCCTCTCGATCTCAGCGGATAAATGCCGGCCGTACATGACAATTCCGAGGATGCAAAGAAGGAGGAGGAGGGCCATTGTCTTCCACCGCAATCCTGGACGGTACCTTTTTCTTGGTAGGCCTTTTTGCATGAGTCTTGCACCTGCATGATCCCGACCCGTCAGGGGGTAAGAGGAGGGAGGAATCATCCTGGACCGGTTGTGACCACGTTCTTTTCACAATCCATTACACGTCCCGGCACCAAAATGCAAATATCTTCTCCGTCATCTTGAATCAGGTGTTTTGGCGGAATGGTGTGACTTACAAAGGACTCATATGGTAGGAAAAATAATTGCTTTTTTTCGATATCTAAAAAAAGTGGGCTGTGTTTCGGACGATCTCCCCGACCTCCCTGGCGGTTTCTTCAAGGGTGTCGTCCTGTAGACCCAGCAGACTCGCCGATTCAAGGTCTTCAATATCAATATGGTCGTCATCAATGCCGTCGCCGTAACCGACGTAGGAGGCCAGATTGCTCGCCAGGTTCGCCACAAGAACCGGTGCTTCCGTCCGGCGGTCAAAGGATGGGCCACCCTGATAGCGCGCCATACGGACGAAATCCTGGGGGAAATCCCAAAGTTTCAGGATTTCCACACTCACGGCGGGATAGACCGTTCTCACCATTTTCAGCACATCCTGCAGGTCAAAAGCCCTTGTTTCCATTGCCCTTTCCGATAGTTCCCGAAGGATGGGGACCTTCCCGATATCATGGAGCAACCCCATAAGGAAGAGTTTGTCGACATCTTCCCGGATCTTTTCCCCGATCGCCTTGGCCGCATATGCGCTGGCCAGACAATGCAGCCAGAGGTTTTCCATGAGCACCCTGTATTCTATACTTCTCACATTATAGAGGTCCTTATAGGCAATAGCGATGATAATGCCGTGAGTCTCCCGAAACCCCAGCAAGGGGAAAGCCCTTCTGACGGAGCATATCTTTTCGAGTCTTTGATACATCGCGGAGTTGGCGAGAGCAATCAGCTTGAGGGAGATCACCGCATCCCTCTCGATGACCTTCGCCAGATCATCCACGGATGAGAAGGGGCTGTGAGCCACCTTCTGTATCTCCTGTACAATTCTTGGCAAATGGGGAAGAGGGATCCGGCCTTCCTTGAATTCATGGAAAATTCCAAGGACAAATGCCTTTATTTTGTCTGTATTTTTTCCCTTTTCGGATGCTTCCGTTTTCTTTCTCATGGTTGTGGCCCCTGGTGATGATCAACACTGACGCCCTTTTTCCAAGGATGGATAACACTTCACCCCAGAACCCGCATCTTCAGCTTTCCCACACCCTTATCCACCAATGACAGCATTCGGGCCAAGCCATAGGACAGATCCACATCCCTGCCCTCGATATAAGGCCCCCGGTCCGTAACAACGGCCGTCACGCTCTTGCCTGTCGCCGGGTTTTCCAATTCCACCCGTGTGCCCAGGGGCAGGTCCTTGTGGGCGATGGTATTGGCATACATATTAAAGAATTCACCGTTTGCCATGGGCCTGCCGTGGTAGTCCCTGCCGTACCAGCTTGCCACTACGTCCTCCTCCGGAGGATAAGACGGCAGACGAATCCTGATTTTCCGCCCGGGTCTGAGTCTTTTGGGATCCGTAATCCCGTTGTCTTTTATGAGATCCTCGACGCGCACGTGAAACCGTTTTACGGCAAGGTCCCAGAGTGTATCTCCGGTCTTCAGTGTATACTCTGTCCAGCCCTCTGTCTTTTCGGTTCGAATGTCCTGGGACGCCTTTATCTCATCCTTCTTCCGGTCGACGAGCGTCTGAAAATCCGTGCCGCCTCTTTTGATGACCGCCCCTTCTTTCAGAAACCAGTGCCCCGTTCGAGGACATCGGCCCACGGCCTGGGGATTCGTGCGACGCAGGTTCCTCCAATGCATATTCATCAGGTCCGTGACCTTTGCAATGGTATCTCCTCTTTGAACCTGATAGGGCATCTTTTTGTCCTCCTGTCGCTTTCTACGCGTTTCGTCTTTCGGCGAGAAAAAGATCAGCAATTCCTGTGCCATTCGACCTTTTCCACGGCAAACCCCGCCTTTTTCGCCGGGTGAAAGGCTCACAACCCCGGAAGCCCAAGGGCGGGCAGAACCCTTCTCGCATGATTCGTCAAAATAATGACATTTCGCCGACTCAAAACCCAGACCATTTTCTTGACAGGCAAAAATCCGCACTCTATACTTTTTGCGGCACAAAAGAGATTGGATTTTCAAATTGTTACGACTCCGGACGACGCCATGAAATCATCGGATTTACCTTACAGCGTAGGAAGGTATCAAATCACTCAAAAGCTGGGCAGAGGCGGGATGGGTGTCCTTTACCTGGCCTATGATCCATTTATAGACCGGCTTGTCGCCGTCAAGGTCACATCCACATCCCGCGTTCAGGATACAGATAAGTTGGAAACATTCCGTCAGACCTTTCTGAATGAGGCCAGGGCCGCAGGCAAATTGACTCATCCCCATATCGTGTCCGTCTTCGATGCCGCGGTGGAGGACACGAGCTGCTACCTCGTCATGGAATACGTCGACGGTCCGACCCTCAAACGACATTGCCGTCCGGACAATCTGATGCCTCTGACAGAGGCGCTCAAGATCGTCTACCAGTGTGCCAAGGCACTGTATTACGCCCACGAAAACGGTGTCATACACAGGGACATCAAGCCCGGCAATATCCTCATCTCCACAAAAGGGGAGGCCAAGATCTCCGACTTCGGCATCGCCTTGATCGGTGATCCATCGAGTATGAACAGTTCCGGAGAGATTGCCGGCTCCGCCGCCTATGCCTCACCGGAGCAGATCCGTGGCGAAGCGGTATCTCCACAGACCGACATTTTTTCCTTGGGTTTGGTCTTATATGAACTCTTGACCGGGATGAACCCCTTCCAGGCGGAATCCGACGTCGCAGCGGTATACAAGACCATCAATGAAGACCCCCGCCCCCTGAATGAACACCGGCCGGATATCCCTCCGGCCCTGGAACCCATTGTCAGCCGGGCGCTGGAAAAGGATGCCCGGAAACGATATCAGACCGCCCTGGAATTTGCCGAGGCATTGAGTGCAACCTTTGACGATGTCCGGTTCCATGAAGGAGGCGGGAGTTTCGAAAGGAAGTTCAACGCCCTGAAAAAAATCGAATTTTTCAGGGAATTCGATTCGATGGAGCTGAGCGAGATTCTCAAAAACACACAATGGCTGGAGTATGGCGCCCATTCAACCGTCATCATTGAGGGCCAACAGGACGAGGACTGTTTTTACATCATCGTCGCCGGAGAGGTCGTAGTCAAAAAGCTCGGAAAGGCCATCACCGTCTTGAAACCGGGGGATTGTTTCGGCGAAATGGCCCATCTCGGCAAGACCAGAAGGACCGCGACCATCGAAGCCCTTACAGATACGATCCTGATGCAGATCAATTCATCGATCATTGATAAGACACCCACATCCACACAACTTCGCTTCTACAAGGTCTTTTCAGGCAACCTGATCCGCCGTCTTGTACAAACCAGCAGGCTCTACACCCAGGTCTCGCCTTGAGGCCCCTTCCATCCCGGGATATCCCGCGGTCTCTTTCCGGGAGGACGCCACTAACCGATTCACTTTTATTTAACAAATTTCCACCAGTAATAGTATTTTTTCTTGAGATCGGATTGGGAAGGCATCGCGAAAAATTTCATTCTTTCGCCGTCGACAAACCAAAAACCCGGGTATATGAACTTGTAGGAAATGTCCCCCAACAAGCTTCCCAGACTGAGCGTTTTGGTTTTCTTGTGGGGTTTGTTGCGGAGTTCCAACAACGCTTCATATAAGTGATAGGGATTCATATTGGGGATATCTACGTAAAAAATGTCCTTGTCCTTATTTTTATCAAGGAAGTATCTAACATCGAAATTCAGTTGCGTAAAGGCTACCTTCGGAGCCCCCTTCTTTTTTTGTTCTTGTGTAATGTACCTGCCGAGATCCATCTGACTCAAATTTGATGCCACTAAATTTTCCAGAGGCGTGATCTCCTGATAGATTCTCAGCATGTGTGACGGCGCACTCGTTGCAAATTCGGAAGGTTCCAGTGGGAGGACCTTCCCGTTCGGAATGCAAAGAAACAGTCTTTGTATCGCGTCAAGATCGACATGCTCCAACACCCTGTATGAAGCTATGAATTTCGTTTTTTTGGGCGAGCCGTCCACATGCGCCACTGTTTCATCCAGTGCCTCGTCAATGGCAAAATAGGGATCACGGAAATTCATATCGATTTCTGCAAATATCATTTTACCACGGAAATGTTTTACACTCCCGATGACGTAATGTTCACCTAACTTCTCGGGGGAAAGCTGAGACGAAAGAAGGGCATTTATTGGGAAAATGATCATGTATAGATGTTTTTCGAACTCTGCCATATCTCTCTCCACCAGATGTGACGCCGTATGATTTTGACACGATAGAAAATCCCCGTTCAGCCTATATGGGATTCCGATTAGTTGTGTCAAGGGAAAAGTCCCTTATGTTGAGCAGTCCATCACATGGAGCCCCGCGACGGCAAATTACAGCATCCGGTGCCTGGCGGGGTGCCTCCTTCCGGAAAAGGGGCGATCTTAAAGGGATACGGTAAAAAGGGTCTGATATGGATTTAGCCCTTCCCAATAATTGTGTGGAAATCATGCTTCCTTTCTGAAGTGACTAGCGGGAGCTTCGGAACGTAAGAGAGGGTGCATGATTTCCTTTGGAATTTTTCAAAGGGCTAACGTATTAAAAGTATGCAACATTATCCTTTAAACCGCAATATCCCACGGCCAAATTTGCTTGACCGGCCAGTCGTCTTCCATTACATCTATTTCAAGTATTTCAAAAAAGAATGAGAGTTCCCTCCGAAGGGACTCATGAAGATCCGGGCACTGTGACCAATTGAGATAGTGAAGGGCTGCACTCGCATTCAAAATGTATAGCGCCGGTTAAGATGAGAGGGGAAAACGATGGAAAAAATGAAGGTCAGAGAATTGATGACACCGATTGAGGAGTTTTCTCGCATTTCCAGTGAAGCGACCTTTTTGGATGCGATCGAGGCACTCGAAAAGGCGGATCAGGAATTCAAGATG
Source organism: Desulfatiglandales bacterium (assembly GCA_049366815.1). GTDB lineage: Bacteria > Desulfobacterota > DSM-4660 > Desulfatiglandales > HGW-15 > CAYNYM01. The sequence goes on from JBMNCO010000107.1 coordinate 11,998, forward strand.
GGCAAGGCTCCTGAGAGAATTCTCCTGGTTTATGACACCACTGGAAGAATCGTCGGGAAATTGTCGCCCATTGATGTGGTGCAGGGTTTGGAGCCCAACTATATGAACATCGACAACGTCAGGTCCGGTCCATATCATCGCCTATCTCAGGCGTCGGTTGAATTGATGAAAAGCCAAGTCCGTTTGTGGCATAAACCGCTTGGAGAACTCTGCAAAAAGGCTTACAGCATCAAGATCCGTGACTTTATCAAGATGCCGACCCCTGACCAGATGGTAAAGGCGGACGATAAAATGGACGAAGCCTTACACCTGTTTGTCGTCGCACGCCACGGCTCTCTTTTCGTCCAGGAAGGGAAAGAGATTGTGGGGCTGCTGCGGTTTTCAGATGTCTACAAAAAGATCAAGGAAGAAATCCGGGCCTGCCCCCTTCCAGACGAGATCCAATAGGCCTGATGCAACCCCGGGCGCCAGGGCCGTTTTTGCATGCCGGGAACGACTGCTGATTACCGCTTTCATTCTCCGACAACAGGCCATACCCTCTCCGGCACCCGGGTTGCTCGGCTTCCACGAGGAGTTGGAACACAGCATCAAAATCCCTGAAGCAGAATGTCGAAAAGGGTATGAATTTAGCCCTTTCCAATAACTGTTTGGAAATCATGTTACTTTTCATCCTTATCCTGTTCAACCCGGTTTTTTAAGCAACGTTGGGGTGGACATGCGCTGCCGGATAAGTTTCTTTACAAAAACCTCCTCCCGTTCCATTTCTTCGATCCGGTCGGAAATATATTTCTTGGCCTCCTCATGGGGAGGGATGAACACCTTTTCCAGAGCATTGACCCGCCTTTGCACCTTTTTCAATTCCCGGGACAGTGTGATGATCTCTTTGGTGACGGTCGCGTATTCAACGAGGGCCGCCAGGGCCTTCCGGGATTGCTCCTTGGCCGTATCATAGGCGGCCGTTGTACCGGCCAGGGCCTCGGGTGGATCGAAAGGCATGAGACCCAGAGAGATCCTGGGCAGCTTCAATCCCATGAGTTTGGTCAATTGAAGACTCAGGGTGTAGGTCTTTTTTTCGGAACAGCTCTTCAGGGTGAGGGCCTGGGTCCCCATGTCCACGGCAGCGCTTCGGTAGGCCGCATAAAGCCCATTCTGCACATCGAGAAACCCGCTTTCGATCCTCCTGATCTCGTCCAGCTTCCTTACGATTTCGACGGCCAGAATCTCTCGCTTCTGGTTGAGGAGATCATGGCCTTCGTACGCGAATACGAGGTCTTCCTTGATCTTTCTCAGAGACGATTTGGTGGGGGGAAGTTCGATTTTCGTCATCAGCGCACCTCAGTTTCGGGCATGTAATATCTCTGGATATCCTCCATCGCGATGCGGTACAGCTCCTCTTGCGGGAGGAGAGAAAGCATGCGCCAGCCGATATCCAGGGTCTGCTCGATTGACCGGTTTTCATCATAGCCTTGGCTGAGAAATTTTTCCTCGAACGTGACCCCGAACTTCAGGTATATCTTGTCCAGTTCCGAGATCTCCTCCTCTCCTACAATGGCCGCCAGGGCACGGATGCGTTTGACCTTCGCATAGGAGGCAAAGAGCTGGGCCGCAACCTGGGCGTGGTCTTTGCGTGTTCGCCCCTCCCCGATGCCGTCCTTCATCAGCCGCGACAGGGAAGGGAGACCTGCGATAGGCGGATAGATCCCCTTATTGAACAACTCCCGCTCGAGGACAATCTGTCCCTCCGTAATATAACCTGTCAGGTCCGGGACGGGGTGAGAGATATCATCGCTCGGCATGGTGAGGATGGGCACCTGGGTAATGGAGCCCTTGTGGCCCTTGAGACGGCCCGCACGTTCGTAGATGGCGGCCAGATCGCTGTACAGATAGCCGGGATAGCCTTTTCTGGAGGGGATCTCACCCCGGGAACTGGAGAGTTCCCGCAAGGCCTCGCAGTAATTCGTCATATCCGTCAGAATCACAAGAACGTGCATTTCCTCCTCGAAGGCAAGATGCTCGGCCAGAGTCAGGGCGACCCTGGGGGTGATGAGACGTTCGATGGAAGGGGCATCGGCCAGACTGAGAAACAGGGCGGAGTGTGTGAGAACGCCCGATTCCTCCAGGGAGTCGATGAAAAACTTCGCAACGTCAAATTTTACGCCCATGGCTGCAAAGATGACGATAAACTCCTCCTCTGCGGTCAGTATCCTGGCCTGCCGGGCGATCTGGGCGGCAATGAGATTGTGCGGCATGCCGCTGCCGGAAAAAATCGGGAGCTTCTGACCGCGGATCAGTGTATTCATCCCGTCTATGGCGGATATGCCGGTCTGGATAAAATCACGAGGATATTCCCTGCTCCAGGGATTTACGGGCAGGCCGTTGACATTCATCATCCGGTCCGTGATCACCTGGGGTGCACCGTCAATAGGCCTTCCCAGGCCGTCGAAGACTCTGCCCAGCATGTCGCGCTCCACGGGAATCTCCAGTGCCTTGCCCACAAAGGCCACCCGCAGTCCCTTCATCGCCAGGCCGCTCGTTCCTTCAAAGACCTGGACCACGGCCCGTTCCTCGTCCACCTCGAGCGTCTGCCCCATCCGCATGTCCCCTGAGGCGTCGCGGATTTCCACAATCTCGCCAAGCCCCACTTGCCGGACCCCCTCGACAAAGAGCAACGGTCCGGAGATGCCGGAAATGTTGGTATATTCGATCTCGGTATTCAAGCCGGTCCCCCTGCCGTTTCCCGCGCCTTCAGGGAATTGAGACCCTGGACAAGCCTTTTCCCGTAAGCATCGATCTGCTCACTCTCTCGATTCGACACTTCCGATTTGAGCCTGACCATCTCCGAAACCACATCAAGGGCGGCGACCTCCCTAACCGTCACGCCGGATTTCAGGAGATCCGTTCCCCTGTGATACAGCTCGATAATGCTTCGCAGGAGTTTGAACTGCTTTTCCGGACTGCAGTATTTGTCCGTTGGATCAAAGGAATTCTGCTGCAGGAAGGCATTCTTGATCATCTCCGCCAAAAACAGGATGAACTGCTGCGCCGGCGGCAGGGCGTCACTGCCGACCAGTTTGACCACCTGCTGGAGCCGATTATCCTCGAGGAGGATACTCATGACCTCGTTCCTCACGGAAAGCCACCGTCTGTCCAGTTTTTTCCACCAGTCCTCGATATCGGGGAGGTACTCTGTGTAGCTGTCGATCCAGCTGATGGAAGGGTAGTGACGGGCGTCGGCCAGACCCTTGTCCAAGGCCCAGAAACATCTCACAAACCGGGAGGTATGCTGGGTGACGGGTTCCGAAAAGTCGCCTCCCGGCGGCGAAACGGCGCCGATGATGGTAATATCGCCGTCTTGTCCGGAAAGGGTCTCTACATAACCCGCCCGCTCATAGAACTCTGCGAGCCTTGTGGCCAGATAGGGTGGAAAGCCCTCCTCCGCAGGCATGTCTCCAAGGCGGCTTGCGAGTTCCCGCAAGGCCTCGGCCCATCGGGAGGTGGAGTCAGCCATGACCGCTACGCTGTAGCCCATGTCACGGTAATACTCCGCCATGGTCACCCCGGTGTAGATGCTGACCTCTCTTGCGGGGACAGGCATATTCGATGTGTTGGCGATCATGACGGTCCGTTCGATGAGCGGACGACCGTTTCTCTCGTCGATCAGCTTCGGAAAATCCGTGAGCACATCAGTCATCTCGTTGCCTCGTTCACCGCAACCGATATAAACGATGACATCGGCGTTGCACCATTTCGCCAAGGCATGCTGCGTCATGGTCTTGCCTGTTCCGAAGCCCCCCGGAATGGCGGCCGTCCCCCCCCTGGCGATGGGAAAGAAGGTGTCGATAATCCTCTGGCCCGTGACAAGGGGGATGTAGGGTTTTTTCCTGAGGCGGTTCGGTCGTGGTCTCCTGACAGGCCAATACTCGGCGAGCCGTCCGTGATGAATACCGGTGCCGTCTTCCACTGTGTAAATCTCATCCATGATGGTATGATGACCGCCGGCTACGGCGGTCAATGTGCCGAAAACCCCGGGAGGGATGAGTATCTTGTGCAGGACAAGAGGGCTCTCCTGGACTTCGCCGATAATGTCTCCCTGATTGACTCCGGTGCCTGTCTCAACGAGGGGATGGAATTCCCATAATTTTTTTTCGTCAAGTGGGGGCAGCTTGATCCCCTTCTTGATGTAGCTGCCGCAGACCTCGGAGATGCCGACGAGGGGACGCTGGATGCCGTCGTAGATATTGGCGATCAACCCCGGCCCCAGGAGAACAGAGAGGGGACGGCCGTAAGAGATAACCTCATCGCCCGGCTTCAGCCCTGTATTGTCCTCGTAGACCTGGATAACGGTCGCATCCTCAAGGAGCCGGATGACCTCGCCGATCAGCCTGTCCGGCCCGACCTCGGCGATGTCGTACATCCTGATCCCATCAAGCCCCATTGCCTTGACAATAGGACCGTTCACCGAAGTGACCCTGCCTCTTAAGATGCCTTCCATATCTGCACCTCACGGCGCATCCCCGTGAACCCTGCCCAGGAGTGTCATGACCTCACGGCGGATTTCCGGGGATTTTCTGAAGTAGATCCTCTCGATGGTGCTGTCGAAGATGCGCCCCCCGTGCACATCCACAATGATGCATCCGCCCCACCTGATCCCTTTGTCCTCTACCACGGTCACATCCCTGGTTTTCCCAGAAACTTTCACGGCCTCCCGGATCTCCTGTTCATGGACGAGATCCTCACTCTTCAGACGTATCTCCAAATCCGTCGAGGTGCGCCCGATTGCATGGTTCACGGCTTCCAGGAGAAATCTCTTGTAGTGAGCATTTTCCCCGATCCTTTCTGCAACGTCCTCTACAGTCCTTTTGATAAACGCCTCGATGTGCTTGAGCTTTGATTTCTTGAGATCGAGGCCGGCCCTGTTCTCCATCCTCGAGGACTCCTGCCTTATCCTGGCATCTGTTTGGGCCTCATTCCTTTCCCTGAAATCCTCCATCTCGCCGGCAAAGGCATCACTGAGCTTTTTTATCTCCGCCGCCTCCTCCCGGGCAATGACACGGATCGCATGTTCAGCTTCATCCAGGATTGCGTTTTCCAATGGGGTTTCTTCCATGTCGAATCCTTCTCCGACCTCACAAGGAGATGCCGAGGGCTTCGGCTATGTAGCTCACGACTGACCTTCGGAAGCCATGTGGATCGTCAATACCGGGGATCGCGATGACCACAGGATACGGCCGACTGATGTTGATCTCCCTTATCCGCTCCGAAAGATCATCCGCCAAGTCGTTGGTAACAGCGACAACGGCTGCATCCCCTTTCCGGATGATGTCCTCCAATTTCGCGGCCGCATCTTGACCTCCGGAAACCACGCCAATCACTCCAGAGAGGCGAAAGGCGCTCACCGTATGCATATCGCCGATAATGTAAATCTGTTCCATATCAGAATTTGTTCAGAATCATGACGGCGATAATCAAGCCGTAAATGGCGATTCCTTCGGCCAGTCCGAGAAAAACCAGGGTCTTGCCCATGAGCTCAGGCTTTTCAGTCACCGCGCCGATGCCGGCGGAACCGATCCGGGCGACGGCGTAACTGCTCCCCAGGCAAGCCAGTCCCACGGCCAGGGCTGCCCCGATGTATCCCCAAGCCGTCGATTCGCCCCCCGCGGCGGCCTGAGCGACATCAGCCGCGCCGATCAGATTGGGGATGAGGAACATGGCTACCACCACCTGAAAGACGAGCAGGGGAATAAAGGCCGACTTTTTCTTTGTCATCTCACACCTCCGATATCTTTGCCTTGAGGCCAAAAGGGGAAAATGCGACCCCGTCTCCCTTATAGAACTTACTGAAAAACTCATAATACTCGAGCCGCATGGACTGTATCCCGCAGATAAGACCCTCAAAGCCGATGATAAAGATGTTCCCGCAAACCAGGACAGCCACGGCCGCCGGGGATTTCAGGGACGGATCAGCCAGGCCCGCAAGTGTGTACGTGACTATGCTCAATCCCGCATGGGAGAGGGCAAAGGCGCCCACCCTGATAAAGGAGACCGTGTTGGCGAACATACCGAGGGCGATTTCCACAATCTCCATGACCGTCTCGGTCACGTATTCGGCCATGTCATGGGGGCGGGCAACCTGGAAAAGGATCGGGCCGAGGATGCCCCGCAGGGAAAAGACGACGAGAGGCAGGACGATGAAAGCGCCGGTTTCCCACAGTGCAGCGCTCTGCTGATCATTGATATACCGGACAGCCATAAAGACGACAGCGCCATAGAGTATCAGGATCGCCACACCCCTCTTTCCCATGATCGCCTCCTGATAATCGGCATTGATGAAGGCATTGATGATGTTGACACACAGGCCGACTGCAATGACTATGGCGCCCAGGAGAACGGTCACGGAAAAGAGATGCATAATGTTTCCCGCGGGATGAATCCAGAGTGCGGGAATGAGATGCTCGCTGGAGAAGAGGCTGCCGTAGAGTATTCCGCAAAAGGCGGCCCACAGGCCGCAGGCGATCAGGATGCCCCCGGCCTGACCAAGTTGCTCCTGCGCCTTCTTCTTGGCCATACACTTCAGAATGAGTCCCGCCAGGGCCAGAACCAACCCCTGCCCCAGGTCACCGAACATCAGGCCAAAGACGAGTACGAAGGTTAGGGCGGCAAGGGGGGTAGGATCGATCTCGCTGTTGGCAGGCATGCCCATCGTCCTGACAATCAGCTCAAAAGGTTTGAACAGACGGCTATTCATCATGCGAACAGGCGCGTTGGGGTCTCGCTCTTCATGGAAGATGAACCGTTCACCACAGCTCTCTCGAAGAATCGCGATAAGCCTCTCTTTGTCCTTTGCGTCCATCCACCCCGTGATGAACATGGCCTTTTCCGAAAACAGCGAATTGCGCATGGCCTTCAGGATTTCCTCGTATCCTCTGTACGCGTGGTACAATTGTTTGAGCGCCGGCCCCATTTCTTTCCTGACGCCATCGGTGTAACTCTCGAGGACATCCAGCCTGAGCTTCAGTGTGGCTTTACGTTTTTTCAGGTTTTCAAGAGACAGCCCACTGATCTCGCCGGTCTTTTCGAGAAACCCATAACCCTTAAGAACATCGAGCATTCGTGGCACAGCCTGGGGCAGAGAGGCGCCGAGCACATAACAGCCCGTCCCGGCCAGCACGAACGGGTCATCCACACGCAAATCGGGAACCTTCTCAGAGACCTGGCCAAAGACCACCCGAAGGAGTCGTGCCTTCTTTATCGCCCCGGAATCAATCCCTATCCGATTCAGTGCTTCGACACATTCCAACTGTTCTGCGACAACAGATGCTTCCACCTGAATTCTGTTGCTCAAGCGCCGCAAACGCTCCATGATCTTTTTCGCATGGGAAACAAACGCAGCATCCTGATCTGTGTCGCGCGTCTTTTCCGGAAAAGCCGCCTCCCCGGCCTCGACCTGAAGGGCATTTAAAACAAAACCGATCCCGGCGAGGATATCCCCCGCCCTCCCTTCCTCCTCCGAAATCCCCGTCTCAGCGAATACATCACCTGTCTGCAGGCGCACCAGGTGGATGATTTCCGCCCGGCCCAAGCGGGTATAGACCCTCGGCCCGCATGTCTTTTCAACAGCGATTGTCACTTTCCTGATAGCCGACTTGACAAACATTGGCGTTACCTGTTGCAGACTATCTCATTGATGATACGTTCCGGTGAAAAACCGAACCGTCTTCCCTCGATGATCTTAAACAGGTTTCTGATCTGGTAGAAGAGGAGCCACAGATATGCAGCCACACAGTAGATGGAATGAAAATCCCGATGGAACATGGACGAGATCCAGTTGTAATAGTACCTTTCCAAATAATGCTCGATATCAAAAACGGAAGGTTCCTGGGCGCAACCTGACCGCAATTGTTCGAGATGAATATGCAGCGCGTCCTCAACAATCCCCATTTGAACCCTGGGCTTCCCGTCAAAGGCGTCATGAAACCTATCGAGGAAAGAACCTATCTTTTCGTCGTCCCACTGATAGGTCTTCCTCAGCCGCAAAGACAGGATTGTTGAAGTGACGGCGACCCTTCTTTCTATGAGTTTTTGAAAGTCTTGCCTTTCCCCGCGCGCAAACGACTTTGAAGCGGCGTAGAGATTTCTAGCAGCGCAAAAATCCACGCGGATTTCCATCTGTTCGTAACTTGATATATCTTCGAAGACGTCGGCGAGGTAGGTGTCTGTGAAAGACGGCCGGATATCCTGCAGGGTGATCATTTTGGAGAGCAGGCTTCGTTTGAGAGTGGCATGAGATCCGATATCATACCATTGTTCAAGCCCCTCCAGTCCGAAGGCCTTTGCCAGGATGAGCTTGGCGTTGAAAACCTCAAACTGTCGTAAGAATGCCAGAAAAAGAGGGGCATATGTTCTGTTTGCTTCGATTAGAGGGAAGATGCCGTAGATCTGCTCTCGAAAAACGATCTCCTCTTCCGCAACAGGGTCAGCGGTGTTTTTGCTCTGATCATGCAAAGCCTCGCGCTGATTCTCGGCCAGGGAAGCAAAGTCCTTAAAAGACAGGAGGCGGCTCCTCATGGCGTAGATTCTGGCATGAAGGTTGGCTTTGTCGGCATAATCGCGCATCGTTCCTCACCCGGTAAGGAGAATTGCAGCGATCCTTTCTTTTATGGCATCGACTGTGGCCGAATCCTGAAAAAGGGTTTCATATTCTCTTTCTGCTGTCTTGGATGCTTCCTCAATTTGATTATTTAAGGCGTGAAGGGTTTGTGTCAGTCTGTCCTGTTCTTTTTTGATAATGAACTCATGGACACGGTCCTTTTCTTCTTCAAGGGTGCGCCGATGTGCCTCGATATTCTTTTGAGAGATCTCCTCAGCCCGTTGGATGTCCTTGGCGGACCGCTTTTCGATATCCATGATCCGGGTAATCACGTCCACCATTTGGATTCTCCCTCATCAAGACGGAATAAAATATTGTCTTCAGGTTATGGACACATTTTGAGGCTTTTCCATGTATTGTAGCCGTCCGGCAGACCGCTCGCATTACGATCTGAAGTTTGAATATTCACACCGCCGTAAGCCTCATGGGGCTTGATTGATCTTTCAAGCCTCTTTCTCGTACCCTAAGGCAGTATAAAAAATAGCCCGATCATAGAACAGGGTCACACGGTTGTTCAATTCCAGGGCCCGGTGTAATTCCAAGGCCGTGTCCAAAAGACCATCGTTAACCACCTTGAGCCACAAGACTCTTTTGGTGATAATGATGGCCTGTATCACCTCGGACAGGGCAAACCCCTCCCCTCGTCGCTCTTGACCCAGGGCGGTATATTCCTTGGCAATATCTTCCTTAGTGGTATCATAGGCTATCCATCGGCCAAGCGTTTTGTAGACCCTATAGGATCTCCGGTAGAGTGCATCAGGATCAAAATTATGATAGGTAGGCGTGTCATGGTGTTGTTGCACAAGAAGCAGCCATTGTTGAGTGAGCTTATCGGCATTTCGCTCAATCAAATCCACCAATTGTTGAGAAATAAACATCATTGTCGGCCTCCTTTCTTTAATTTGAAGAAGCTGAAACAGGGTTAAAATCACGCCGTTTAATTTTGGCGTCGAGACTGGAGTAGAGGACCATTTTTACCCGCCCCTTCAATTAAAAAATAACTGAATTAATCCTGAAAATCAAATTTTAATTCAAAACTTATAAATTAATTCTCATCCGGAAATGCGCGTTCCCGGATTCGCGCTCACAGCCCTCAGCGATCAACGGAAGTTATGCGGAGACAAGGCACTCAGACTGAGCGCTGAATGCTGACGACGGTGGACCGCTCCATCCACAAATCATGTGTTTCCGGATGGAAGCAAGCTCGATGCAAAAACAGAACTTGCCGGTATCCCGCGTTTGAAAGGTTTTATAAAACCGGGCAGAGGATAGGCGTTTTGCCCAAAATCCGTTTAAATTGCAGGGCAATGGGAATGGAAACAGCACGAGACAGGGATCAAGGAAAGTGTTGCTCTTTGAAATACTTAGAAGTCGGTTGGAGGATGGTAGAATTCGTCCGGTCCCGGCCGCTGCATATAGAATTGTTGAATGCCTAAGCATTTCATGTTTTCATAAGCTCCACGGAATCAAATTTTTTATATTAAGGCATGGAAGTAGGGCAAAGTCGTTGACCGTGCGCTGACTATCTTCTTTCACAGATTCACAAGCGTCAAACTCTTCACAGTGAAAGACCGGCGTCCGGCCTCTCATATTTCTTTTGAGTGAGAAACACTCCGATTGATGAATACACGTGCTGCAAAGCCCTCGCACCTCCAATTCCGTAACCATTGATATTCTCCTTTTCTTCGTAGTCACATTTGGCGATTCGCATGAATTTAGCCCTTTCCAATAACTGTGTGGAAATCATGATTTCCTTTCGAATTTTTCAAAGGGCTAAAAGTGTTACGGCGATTCAAGTTTATACCATGGTTGGAAGTCTGATTTCTGAACAAAGTCTTTTCAAGGCCTTGCCAAAAAAAGGCGGTTGAGGTGTCGTTATTAACTTTTCGGCAACTTTTCGTATTGAACTATTTATCTCATTATTCAAACCACCTCGGACGTTTTTCGCCAACTGAGTTAATGCGTCCCCGGCAAGCACCCTGGCGTCGTAGTAAATATTGTCATCATCCAGCATGCTGAGTACCTGAAACACCAATTCATCGGACGCATTTTCTATCTCTCCGACTCGCTTCAGCACCTCCTCACGAAGCCGCCAGTTTCCCTTGTATTTCAGTATCCGAACGAGACCGGGTTGACATTCTGTTAATTTTCCGTTGTCGGCCAGTTGACCAAAGACCTCTAGAACTGATCCCCAATCGCCAAGGTCTCCAAAGGGGTCATGATTCACAGAGTTGCTCCTTTCCTAAGAAGCCGATTTCTTCAAGCACTTCTATTTAATAATGTCGACAATGGCTGCGATTAGTCAATTGTCGGGCCAAAATTCATCCATATACTCTGAGTAGGTATCCATTTGAATTTTTGTAAGGCTTTGATTACATTTCTGTTTTATAGAATGAACGACGATCGGGTCGAAAAGGCTCCTCTCGAGACGTTTGACCTTGCCTTCAGGTGTAATGAGTAAAAAGTGAGCCTCTCCGTTATCATCCAGAACAATAAAGGGCTTGCCGGTGGCCTTATTCTTGACCAGCTCCATCTGAAATACCTCCGAGCCTGTTTTTCGACTTGATCAGAACAGGACTTGATATGTTTTGCGCTGTTCTCTAGTGTTCTATCTAAGCAAGGAGGGTGCCAAAATGGATAAACGATATAATGCCTTGATATAATAAGATATTTCAAATAAAGGCTGGCTCAGACAAAAAAATACAAAGGGAAAGGAACGCCCGCCTCATGCCCTATAATTTGAAATAACAGACTGAATTTACGGCAAGATTCGAATATGGGCGTTATAGCCCCCTATGGGCGATAGTGGCACTTAAGGCCTAGGCATCTTACGAAAAAGAGATCTGCGAGATATCCCCAATAAGGCGGCGGCCTCCGTTCGATTGCCCCCCGCCTGTCGCAGGGCTTTTGAAATGAGGGACTTTTCCAGTCCGTGGAGGGCCTGAGGGAGGTTCAATTCCGTTGTCATGGCCGCCATCCCCAATTCCGGATTGGTTGAAAGGAATTCAAGGTGGCCGAGGGCCACATATCGCTGCAACACATTGCGTAACTCGCGGACGTTTCCCGGCCAATCGTACTCCAGGAGAATATCCATTATCCTACCGGGAACACTTATTATTTCGGAACGGGCTTTCATCTCCCGTAAAAAGTGTTCCACAAGCAGCGGGATATCCTGTCTGCGGTTGCGCAGTGGCGGCAGTTGAATTTGTATCACCTGGATACGATAAAAAAAATCATTGCGCATATCTCCGCTGGTGACCTTGTCACTCAAAACCACATTCGATGCCGATATAATACGAAAATCGGGTGAAATGGTCTTCATACTGCCTACGGCCCGGTATCCTCCCCCTTCGATGGCCCTTAGCAGTTTGGCTTGCATATTTACAGTTAATTCGCCGACTTCATCAAGAAACAAAGTCCCTCCATCGGCCATGTCCAAATAGCCCGGAGAGTCGGCATAGGCACTGGAGAATGCACCCTTTCGGTGACCGAAAAATTCACGCTCGAACAGAGTCTCCTGGATTGCGCCACAATTCACCGCAATAAATCCTTTGTCTTTTCTGTGGCCATGGTCATGTATGGCCCGAGCAACCAGTTCTTTGCCGGAACCGGATTCGCCGAATATGGCAACGCTTGCGTCAGTGGCGGCGGCCTTAAGAATGAGTTCATAGACCTCTTGCATAGCCGGGCATCGGCCCAGAATATCCCCAAGCCGATATCGTTCTTTCAATGAAGATCGCAGCACCCGGTTTTCATTGTCTAACTGGTCTGCCATGCGCTGCGCGGCCATCTGCTGTTCTTTAAGTTCGGTGATATCCTTAAATGTCGACAGCAGGGCCGGCTGCCCCTTGAAAGAAATCGGACTGTGGCAGACCTGCATCCAGATTGTCTTTTCCGATCGGGTAAGGGGATAAACCTCCTCAACCCTGGACTTGATGGTCCTGGTGGCGGCAGCCCCATAGAGCCGCGCGATCTCGGCGGCATTACCCGCAGGAGGATTGTTCACCAATCCGTCGCGTACATCTCCCGCTGAGGGGACATTAAACAGCCTGCAGAATGCCGGATTCACATAACGGAAGCGGGCGTCTTGTACCAGGGACACACCCTCGGCGACCTGTTCGGTAAGCACCCGATAGCGCTCTTCACTCTCCTTAAGCGCCTCCTCCGAACGTTTTAACCACAAGACCTTGCTCAAACGCTCGCCGATGGCTCTCAAAAGCTGTTCTTCCTCTTCCAGGAACGGACCTTCTTCCACCCCCGGAGGCGTCTGGATATAATAAACATCAACGTCGCCGACGTGTTTGCCATTCAAAACAATTTTCGTGTTTTGTCGCCAGCGCGTCAGTTTGAAATGCTTGGAGGTATATTCCTGGCCATCCAGCTTGATACGCGCGCAGGCATTGTCAGGATACTGCCAGGCTGTTGGAATGAGTTCAACGGCGCGCTGCATTATCCATGAGAGGGATACGTCTTGATTTTCAAAAAGGTTGGAAATACCGTACAGGCAGTTCAGTTCCTTGATCCGTTCGGTCAGGGCCTTCTCGGCGTTAGGCACCTGAATCGCCTTGGAGAGACCGTTATCCGGCGGTTTTTCATGTTGTCCAGGGAACGGAATATTTTTTTGGCGTTTAGAGCTCATCCGCACTTATTTTGGGCTCCCTTATTCATCATCATCCCACCACGCCCATGCCTCTAACCTTAACACAAACGCCCGTAAATCACCACAGGTCATGTTACCGACCGATTACCGGGCCATGAACAGAGCGCATATTATAGGTCAATCACACGGAAAGAAAATCCTCAAGCCATGACTGCAAAATGTAACCCAATCATTGTTCCCGCAGAAGGCCGCCATGGAATTTCCAATCCCCCTCAATCCCCGTCCAGAATAGACGATGACGCTTAGAGCAGGGGTTGTGGTTCATGCCTGTCTTTCCACAGCGGGCGAAAATGCGACAAATTCCGCGCCCAGACTGCTCAGTGCCGCTTTCCCGCGCACGGTCATATCGGAGGTAAACCGAAACTGCTGGGCGCTGTCAACCGGGTAGGCCTTTATGCGGTAGTGGGTCCCCCATGGTGTTTCCCGCACAATAACCGAAATGGGGTTATCAACACAAAGGTAGGGACTCGTAAGCGCCACATTTCTGAGCATGTGTCGCGCGCGCACTGCGTCATGCCGGGGGTCGACATAGAAATCTGCAGCACATTGCAGACGAGTGGTGCCGCTGTTGGCATTTGAGACCGCCTCGGTCCACAGTCGGGAATGCGGGATGGTCACCCGGTTGTCATCCGGAGTAACCACCTCGACCGTGCGCATCCCCACATGGCGCACCTCACCGTAAACGCCGCCAATCTCGATCCAGTCCCCATTGCGGTAGGGCTTCTCACTGACCACAAGGATGCCCGCAATCAAACTGCTGACGTAGTCCTTGAGTGCAAATCCCACCGCCAAACCGACGGTACCGAGTAGCGCGACCATATTCTGCATCGACGGCTCGATGAGAAGCGGCACGATCATCACCAGCGCCGTGGAAATGAGCAGCAGACGGACCAAGGGGATGACGGCCAACAAATCCAAGCGCTTCTTGCCGTGGAGCCGGTCGGCGAGTGGGGGCAGGAGGCGTTGGATCGCGATGATCAGTACGGCCGCTACGGCCACGATGACCACAAGCTCCAATATCGTTTCCCTGTCCAACACCTTCAGAAGGTTTGCTATCGGATTTTCTTCCTTCATATCACCTCCTTAAAATTGGTCGATCAAATACCCGTATCCGCCTAAAAGCTCACGCACGGATGAATAAGCCAGTTCGGGAACCATCCAGCGATCCTTACGTCTTTCCACCACTCCGGCATTGTGCAGGCGTGTGAGAATCGCCATGCACTCGGTATGCGAAAGCGGCAAAAGCTCAGGCAAAAGCGTCTCCGGTAGGCCACCGTGCAGTAACAGGCAGTGAAGGATCAACACGGAGTCATCTTCTCTTTCCATCGGCATTAAAGGATGAGGCCATTCAGGCGTCACCCACACCACTCTCTCACTCTCTTCCGGCTTTTCACCCTTCGCTGTCCGTTCGTCAGTTTGGGATTCATCCACCTCGGGTTCCGCGCGTAGGCGAGCGAGCCAATAGTGGACGGCGATGGCGAAATTGCCGCGGCAGAGGGCGGCAAGTTGAACCACCTCAGGCCCCGCCTCATCTACACCGGAGGGCACGGTCAAGATCGCCTTGCCGGTTCTGGCGTTTCGATAGCAGACCGCTTCGCTCGAACCCGCCACCGTCAAGTAGGCCAGCAAGTGCGCTAGACGAAGGCCGTCGAAAGACTGCAGAGTCAGCGCCTCTGCATGCACCACCGGCCAGATCCGCTGCAGATAGGCCCAGGCCCAACTATCACAGGCAATCACCCCAAGGCCCAGTCGGCCGCTTTCCGCCTCTTCGAGAAACCGGCGCATCAGCGACAGACCGGATGCATGGCGCAAATAACAATGCTCAAGGTTGGGCAATACCCAAAGCCCCCCAGCATCCGACAGCCTGTCAAGCCAGTGGGAATCGCCCCCAAGAAGCTCCTGGTGGCCCGGCGGTGCAATGACCATTGCTTCGCATCTTGTCGCCCAGCGCCGCACCGTCTCCGCTAAACCGCTGTGCGGCTGACCGATCACGAATCTGACTGTCGCCTTCGCACCTTTGTCCTGCACCCAGTCTTGAAGCGCTGAATCAAGGGCTGTGACAACCGCATCCCAGTTTACCGGGGCCAGCAGATGGGCCAGACGCGCCTCGTCGAGCGTGCACAGTTCATCATCATGTTTGAACGGCGGATTTTCATCATTCCCGGGTCTGAACATCCGCTTGAGTGAAAGCCACTTCTTTTGCAGGGTGCCCCTGGCGGGAAGAGTGGGTACTGAGTACTCGGACAAGAAGATAAATTCCCACAAACCTGTGGACATGCCTGCGAAGAAAGGTGGCTGACGGCGATCTGTCAATGAAGTCATTGCATCTGTCCTTACGCAGCCTAATCGGCTTGTTTAAAGGGATTCCACGGGTCCAATCTATATTTTATACCCTCTTTGGGGATATGAACATGATTTTCCCTCTTCAGGGGCAGTGGGAACTCTCCGCTGGACCGGCCTAAATCACGAGGAGGCATAGCAGATTCTTCAAGATTTTCCTGGCTCACAATCTGTCCAGAGGTTTGACGGGGTATTGAGGCCTTCAACCGATCAAAGGGTATAAGCCTGTGGCACCGATGACACAAAGGCAGGATCAGAAATGATCCTGCCTTTTGAATTCGAAAATGTTTAACTCCGGGGAGACTGCACAAGGTGGCACCCGCCGCATTGCCGCCCGGGTTGTATCCGGAAGCCGTCACGCTGGGTGTTGTGGCCCTGTCTCCACCTGGGGCCGTTCCCCAGGTCCCTTCTAGACAAAGCCAGAAACGTCTGTTAACCCTGATCGAGTCTTGCCGTTCGACGCTCAGGGCCAGGGGACCTTTAAAGCCCTTTCTTTTCGAACCACCAGAAGAGAAGCAGTCCCAGGATGACAAAAATGACGATGATGATCCAGTGGTTGACGCCCAGGATCTGCGGCAGGGTGATCTTCCCCAAATTTCCCCAGGTAAGGACCGTCGTTTTCAAGGCCGGATAGGTCTCGGCAAAAACGGCGGCCCCCGCGAGCATCCCCAGGATACCCCAAAGGCCATCCCATCGACCCTCCCCCAGTGCCCCGGCCGAGGTCCCTGGGCAGTAGCCGAGCAGACCCCATCCCACTCCGAAGATAAGGCCGCCCAGGATATTGCCTCCCAGAACCGTGGATTTTACGGAGAGTTGGACCAGACCAAGATCCAGGAGGAGATAAACACCGATCATACCGACCAGGATGCTCGTGAACATGAATTTGACGATGGTCATATCCAGGAATCGGAGGGCACCGATTTGCTTGTCGTATCGAATGACCCGGGCCTTTTGCATAAAGAAGCCAAAGAGTATGCCGGTTACAAGACCGTAAATGATTGTTTTCATTACTGATCACCTCCCTCCGTAAAGAATTCTGACCATTACGACACCGCCGATGAAAAAACAGATCAGGGAGACGTAACCGCTGACCGCCAGCTGAAGCGAACCGCTCAGCCCGTGCCCGCTCGGTCACCCGTCGGCCAATCGGGCGCCGTACATGGCAACCACCCCACCTAAGAAGGCCACTACACCCCTCTTTACGGGGGTGGCGCCGAACCGGGTCTTCCACATGTCCGGCACACTCTGCCATTCAAAACTCCCCGAGGTCTTCGCAGAAATCAGAGAACCCACCAGGATGCCAAGCACAAACATCCACTGCCAATCCACTTTCGGGGCCTGCTTGACAAAGTAATCCATCTTCGAGACGCGTTCGGCATCAAAGACCTTCTCCACCATGCCCGCAGAACGGACAAAAGTGGTGGATGCGCCGAAATATTTGCCGGCGATCCATACGGACATGACCATGAGGATTCCGGTCAATGCCCCGGCCACATAAGGACTCCATCCTTTATCATGTGCTGCCATCATCATCTTCATACCTCCTCTCGATAAAGAAATCAGCTTCGGCTCATAGATTTGGAAAAAACGCTATCGACAATTTCAGTGCCAAAAATGTACTATACAGATTTTGTAACACTTTAGCCTTTTGAAAAATTCGAAAGGAAATCATGATTTCCACACAGTTATTGGAAAGGGCTAAATTCATACCAGATTTTCATTTCCTCTTATAAACGCTAGGGTAAAGGAGAAGCTCCGTCAAGAAAATTTCTTTCCAAACTCCTCTTGTATGGTTTCAGGCCGGAAAAAGATTGCAGCGCCTCTGCCCTTTGAAGACCATCCTGTTATGGAGGACCACAAAAATCTCTTTTCAGCAACATGGAGGAATATTATGGAACAAGACAGAGTGCAAAGAGGCCCCTTTCCACATGCCCACGAGGACGCCCGGTCGGCCAGGCTGCATGTGGACTCACCTCAGACCCGCTCACCCTCTTACAAACTGGCCTATCAGGACGATGACTTTCTCCTGAGGGACGAACTGCGGCCCGTAAGGTTACAACTCGAACTGCTCAAGCCTGAACTCATTCAGGTTGAAAAAGCGATCGAATCCACGGTTGTAATCTTCGGGGGCGCCAGGATTCTTGAACCCACGGCTGCGGCGGAAAGACTGGCATCAGCGGAAGACGCATTTCAAAAAGACCGGACCGATCCCCTGTTAAAGCGTAAGATCCAAAAGGCCAGGCAGGCCGTCGCCAACAGCCATTACTACGAAGAGGCCAGGAGACTGGCCTTTCTGATTTCTGCGGATTGCCAGTGTGGAGACAGGCTGACGCATGTGGTCGCAACGGGGGGTGGGCCTGGTATCATGGAAGCGGCCAATCGGGGTGCTCATGAGGCCGGTGCAGTCAGCATAGGCCTCAATATCGTCCTGCCTTTTGAGCAGGCGCCTAACCCCTACATCACTCCTGAATTGAGCTTTCAGTTTCACTATTTCGCCATCAGGAAAATGCATTTCCTCATGCGTGCCAAGGCACTCGTCGCCTTTCCAGGCGGATTCGGAACCATGGATGAACTTTTTGAAACCCTCACCCTTGTGCAGACCCGGAAGATAAAACCCATTCCCATCCTTTTGTTCGGGAAGGCATTCTGGGAGCGGGCCGTCAACTTCGACGTCTTTGTCGAGGAGGGAACGATTTCTCCTGAGGACAAAAATCTCTTTCGTTTTGTTGAGACCGCGGAGGAGGCCTGGGATCTGATCTCCCGAAGCGACGACAATGATCTTCATCGCAAGGCATGATTCCGGCGCAAGCCGGAGGGCTGCACAGAATGATCCTGAAGCCCGCCCGACCAGTTTACCTGAATGGCCGGGCCCTTTTTCGTCACGACATCCAGGGTGATCTCAACATCGGCCCTTTGGAATTTTCAGGCTGTTTGCCTGTCATTTCTTTTGTTGACTTATCGAAAAAAAGATATACTCTCCTCCGTTTGATATCTCCCATCGACGGCCTTTCAAGGTCATACGGGTTGTTTAATCGCCGCTTCCTTTATCGACCTCCGAACTGCACGGCATGGGATCCGTATCGACGATGTGCGATACCCGTGTCGCGAACTGGAGGAAATCATGAAAAACATCCTTGTCACATCACCGGATCCTGACGCCTTCCGCATCATCCAGGGTTCCTTCCGCTCCGGCTACCGGATCGACAGGGCCCCAAGCACGGCGCAAGCCATTGAAATATTAAAGAAAAAGCGCTATGATTTTTTGTTTATCGATCTTGCAATTCTTAAAAAATCCGTTGAAGAAAATGGATACCAATCCGCCCTTCAGGTCTTTTGGCAACTCTTTCCCACAATTGAAATCATCGTCATGTCACCTCAGGAGCTCATCAGGGAATGCGTCATGGCCGTCAAGGCGGGAGCAAGCAACTACCTGACCTATCCCCTCAATCCCCATGAAGTGAAGTACGTCGTTGAGACCGTCTATGAATCGATCATCATGCAGTCAGAACTGGACTACCTCCGGGACCAGTTCTGGGAAGCGGATTCGCTGGAACTCGTCTGGACCCAGAACACCCATATGAAAAAGGTCTTCGATAAGGTCCGTTCCGTGGCCCCGACCAGGAGCACGGTCATAATCATCGGCGAGACAGGTACGGGCAAGGGTGTGCTCGCCAACATCATCCACAAGCACAGCAATCGCAGGGATTCCCAATTCATCAGCGTGCATTGCGGGGCCATTCCTGACACCCTGTTGGAGAGTGAACTTTTCGGACACGAGAAAGGCGCCTTTACCGGAGCGGTCAGGCGCAAGCTGGGCAAGTTCGAGATTGCCAAAGGGGGCACCATCTTCCTGGATGAGATCGGCACCGTCACCCCCTCCGCGCAGATCAAACTTCTCCAGGTCTTACAGGACGGCACCTTTCAGCGGGTGGGCGGTGAAGAGACCATCGAGGCGGACGCAAGGGTAATCACCGCCACCAATGCCGATCTCAAGAAAATGTGCGAGAACGGGCTGTTCAGGAAAGACCTTTACTACAGGCTCAATGTTTTTCCCATTGAACTCCCTCCCCTTAAAGACCGCATTGAGGACATTCCCCATTTTGTAAAGGTCTTTCTCAAAAATATGAACCAGTTCTACGGCAAAAACATCCAGGATACGGACCCCCGCGTCATGGAGGCCTTGAAGACTTACCCCTGGCCGGGAAACATCAGAGAACTCGACAATCTCATCGAACGGGCCTACATCCTGGAAACTTCTTCCGTATTGACCCCCGAGGGTTTCCCTAGCGAGCTTTTTGAATCCGACGCATTTTGTGGTGCTCAGGCCCCTGACGCCTCCCTGACACTGGCTGAAGCCCGCCGTCATGGTCTTGAAATCATTGAAAAGAATTACCTGGAAGAGCAATTGTCCAGGCACCACGGAAAGATTCAGGCCACAGCCACAGCCTCCGGCATAACGGCCCGCCAACTCCACAAACTGATGAAGAAGTACGGTCTCAGAAAGGAGCCCTACAAATAGCCAAAAGGCCTTTTCCCCTCCCTTCCCGGGCCGGAACCGGGGATTCCTATCAAGGCATTTTAAGAACCCTCATTTCCTTTTTGACTTTCCTCTATCATTTCAATCCATTACATAAACCCGAAAGAATTTATTCGAGATGGAAGGATTGCCCTTCCCTTGAATCGGAACCATAGATTCTGATCCTTTTCTGCCCCATCGCCACAAATTGCAAATAAATCAGTCAGATACATCTTTGGCACAGCTATTGCCTTATTCTGCAACATGGAAGAGCACAACCCCATAACACCCCGGCGGGATTCGGATGGACCCAAAAGGGGGAAGAACACATACCCCTTCTCGATTCGGGGCATTGTGATTCCGGTGGATTGGGACGATGCGGGCAGCGTTATTTCGATTTCGATCCTGACCTCTGATGAAGATGAGTACCTTGTGCATTGGGATGAAATGGGGAAACAGCTCCTGCCTTTTATCCGGGAAGAGGTCGAAGCGACCGGCGTGCTGGAGTCTCGGAGCAACAAAAAAATAATGAGGATCACCCATTTCCGGAAAAAAGAGCACCGGCAGGCAGACGCCGAAACGCCTCTCAGCAAATAACGCGTAGGAAGCAAAGACACATCGCGTGTCTGGTATCATGCTAAGGGGATGAGGGGAACCCCTGTTTCTCCACTTCCACAGGATACAAGAAAATGGGAATTTCCTATCCCCCCTTTGCAGTGGATGATAGAAAGGAGACATCTTTCGAATGAATATGAATGCAAAAGGAGATCATCCCTTGCGGGATCAGCCCTGGGGCTTGCTGTCCTGCATTGATCTTTACGAGTGCGACGCGGATATCATCCGGGACGCAAACAAGATAAGGGAATTCGTGGCCCGACTCTGCGATCTGATCGAAATGAGGCGGTTCGGGGAAACCCAGGTGGTGCATTTCGGAGAAGATGAGCGGGTTGCCGGCTATTCCATGACGCAACTCATTGAAACCTCCCTCATATCGGCCCATTTTGCCAACCAGAGCAATACGACCTATCTCGATGTCTTCAGCTGCAAGCTCTATAAACCGGAAGTGGTCGTAGACTTCGCAAAGAAGTTCTTCAAGGCCAAAAGTGTCAATTTACAGGTCGTGACACGGCGATAATCCTCCCTGCCCGGACCCAAACGACCGGCCGGTCCCATCCCCTAAAACCACGGGAGGCAAACACCTTGAGAAAGAAATTCGTCAAAAATCCCGCTGAGTGCAAAGCACTTTGGAACGCACTGATCTCTCACAGGAATGTGTCTGATCTGTGGGACTTCCGCGCCTGCTTTCAGACGCGTTACGCATCCGAGCCCTATTTCATGATTCTGGAGGACCGAAAGGGGATTGTAGGGATGGCTCCCCTCTGCTATTCCCGGGAACTGGAACGCCTTATTTTTTATCCCGGAGAAACATGGCAGGGCAAGACATGGCTGGAAAGAACTCCTCTTTACCTGCGGGACACCCGGTATCTTCCGGACCTGCTCTTTGCCTGCCCCGAACCCACTTACCTTCGATACATGGATCTTCCCCTGGCGGGCGCAGATGCGGGCGTCTCCGTCGACGAAATCGGGTATGTGCTCTACCCTCCGGCCATTCACTTTGATCCGAGTCTCTTTGCCGGAAGGTTTTCCACAAAAAAGTACAAGGCCATCGTCAAGACCATCCATGCCATAACCGGAAAGGACACCACCTTTCATGTCAACCGGATCGAGGATTTCGATCTTCTTGTGGACATGAACATCAGCCGATTCGGGGAATATTCCTATCTGTCCGACCCTCGATTCCGGGAGGGTTTCAGGGATGTGATGTTTTATCTGCTCCACAGGGACCTCTTGCGTATGGTCAGTCTGGAGATTGACGGTAAAACCCGGGCCGTGGATCTGGGCGCGATATTCCGCGGCGTGTACACGGTTTTTATCGGCGGAACGGACCCTGACATACCCGGCGTGGCCAAGGTCATAAACATGCACCATATTACCTATGCCTGCAGTACCGGGCTGAAAAAGGTGGACTTCCTATGCGGAGAATTCCACTGGAAACAACTCTGGCACCTGGATCCCGAGCCGCTATACAAATTTATCTCTCCCGATCTGGCCTTGGAAGAGGTCGGCAGACCGTCTCTGCAGGATGAATCCGCGGGCTACCTCCTTCCGGGCGAGGTCCACGCCGGATAGGCGGGAAAAGGGTCTTTCCCGTGCCGTCTCGCGTCATACTTGTCGTTGGAACGACCCCCGATTACGTTGTGAAACTCAACAAAATCTATCCTGAAGGGCTTCTGTTTATTACGGATTCCAATTTCAGGGACTCGCCCCTGCTGACCGAGATCCCCGCCTCAGCCCTCTTGTTTCGGCCTTTAGGCAAAGGGGAAGAAATTCTCGAGGGTCTGGCAGGAACCCTGTCAGAATCAATGTGCGATCCTGCGGGCGTCGCCTGTTTTGACTGCGAATCTCTTTTCCTCGCCAGTCGGTTGGCAAAGCGCCTGGGACTCCCCTTTCCGTCGTCCGAGTCCGTGCTTCGGGCGCGCAACAAGATTGAAGCCGGGCGCCTCTGGCACGAATGCGGGGTTCCGAGCCCCAACGCCCTTCTATGCTCCACCCCTGAAGAGGCCCTGGAGGCCTTCGATCGTTTCAATCACAGTGTCGTCCTGAAACCCCTCTCCGGCAGCGGCAGTGAACTCGTGTTTCACTGCACTCACAAGGACGAACTGGACCGGGCCCTCCAGACCCTTCAAAGAGAACTGCCGACACGGAGATCCCATGCCCTCTTCAGGCCCCTCGCCGTGCCCTGCAGTTCGGAGGTCCTGGACCCCTGCAGCACCTGGACGGTTGAGGAGTATATCCACGGCCCTGAATTCAGCTGCGATTTTGTCCTTGAAGAGGGCCGTGCAAAGGTCATTCGGGAAACGGGCAAACTCAAGGCCCCGGACCAGACCTTTGGATCCGTTCTCGCCTATCTGTTTCCACCCCTTTACCCGTCAGGGTTTTCAAAGGAAGTCCTCATCGATTGGATCGAGAGGGCCGCCGGGGCCCTGGGGTTTTTCTGGGGGCATTTCATGGTCGATTTCATGATCAGTGAGGGGCTGCCCGTTTTCATAGAAATGACGCCGAGACCAGGGGGAGACTCCATCCCTGACCTGATTCGGACGGCCGTCGGCACAGATCTGCTCAAATTCCATCTCGACTTCATGTCCCGCCGCACAGGCCCTTATCATGGTCCTGGTCCCGTGACGGGGGCCTTTGCCAGCGTCAATATCTTCGCGCCCAAACAGGGAATCCTCCGCCGCCTTGACACCTCAAGGCTCTCCGCCCTCCCCTGGGTCAGGGAAGTCTTCCTCAAGAAGGCGGTCGGAGATCGCATCCTTCTTCCTCCCGTGTGCTATGACGATCGGATCCTGGGTCATGCCGTGATTGCCCTGGACTCCCCTGACCATCTTCCCTTGCGCGCATCGGAGATCCAAGGTGCCGTCGAGATCTCGATTGAAGATTACGGTCAACTTTGAAGCGAGGTACCCACATAAGTGTAAATTTTTACGAACCTGGCCACCAATAATTGTTTGTATTTTATCTTCGTGTTCTTCGTGGTTTAACCCCTATCCCTTTGTTACCACGAAGGACTCGAAGAGCACGAAGGGGCGGTTCCCGCACATTGATCACAAGGGATTAAACACGTTACCGAATTTATGCATTAGAGTATTAAACAGCAAAGAGATCATCCCGTCCACTGCTTGGAGCGGCAAATTCTATTTTGGAAAAGAGTATTATGGGACATAAAATCATCTCTCCGATCAAAATCAAGCAGGGCATACAAAGGGCGGGCAGACTCATGCGCGCCCTTTTGGAAGGCTTCAGAAACCGCGAGAGGCCTCTGCCACCATTTCTGCTCGAACGCTATGTGCGTGCCTGTCAGGAGGAGCGTGAGATCCTGCTTCAAAGTGCATGCCGGTTCGGGACCCCCCAGTACTTCTTTGATGAACCGGCCCTTGCCAGGCAGATCGCCTGCTTTCAATCCGCCTTTTTACCACACCTTCCGGCCTATCGGGTCTTCTATGCCATCAAGAGCAACCCGTTTCGGGGAATCTGTACGAGGGTCCTCTCCGAGGGTCTGGGGCTCGACGCCTCCAGCGGACACGAGCTCCATGCCGCCCTGGCCCTGGGATGCACGCGGGCCCTTTTCAGCGGTCCAGGCAAGACCGACGCTGAACTCCGCCTTGCCGTCCGAAACCGGGAAAGGGTCACGCTGCTCATGGACAGTCCGGGTGAAATGAGACGATTGCACGGCATATTGAAGCAGCAAGGGGTTCCCGGCAAACCGCTCCGAGCCGGCATACGGGTTCATGGGAGGCACCAGGGCATCTGGAACAAATTCGGCATTTCCCTCAATGAACTGAGCGCACTCTTGAAAGAGGCCTCTGAGCTTGGCGGCATTGATCTTTGCGGGATCCAGTTCCACGCCAGTTGGAACCTCGACCCCGAGGCGCAGATCCGGATGATAGAGGAAATCGGAGGCGCCCTTCGCGGCCAACTTTCTGAAGAACGCCTCAGGGCACTGAAATTCATCGACATCGGGGGCGGTTTCTGGCCGGAACAGGGCGAGTGGCTGAACGCCCAGAATACCTTTTCCGGGCGCTTGATCCAGTGCCTCGATCCTGACTATGCCGTGCCTCTGAAACACTACTACCGCCCGGCAAAATCTCTCCATTATTTTGCGAAGAAGATTTCCGGTGTGCTACGCAGTCAGGGTCCACCCCTCAGCAACCTGGAAGTCTGGATGGAGCCGGGCAGGTGGCTTTGCACTCCCGCCATGCATATCCTGGTAAGAGTCGTGGACAAGAAGTCACCCCTTACCGCCATCACCGACGGGGGGATACACCTTATGGGCTGGGAACGTCCCCTGACGGAATTCATACCCGTCATAAATCTCACGAGGCCGGGCACGGATGAATTCGCTCTGAACACCTTTGGTTCCCTCTGCACCCCCCATGACGTCTGGGGCGGTTCCGTGTTCGGGTCCGGGATCGAGACGGGAGACATCCTCATGATCCCTGACCAGGGGGCTTACACCTATACCCTCCGGCAGTCCTTCATCAAACCCAGGGGGAGGGTCGTGGGATACGACGGCCACGGCCTGGAGGAACTGGAGTCCGAAGAATCCCCCGCGGTTCAAACATCCCAATAGACCAATGCTGTCCGCAATTCAGCCGGCCAGACATAACGACCCTCCTCGAATTTCAGTCGGGTGTTCAGCAGGTCCAGGAGAAAGGCATCGTATTCCGTCGACTGACCCAGCACAAAACGACGCCTCATTTCCGAAAGGGCCTCCCTGATGCTGGGACTGGTCCAGGGGCCCCAGTTGCCCGGGGCCTCCATCAGCACGTTCGGATGAAGACCCATCTGGAGCATCACCCCGTAGGCGACCTGGAAATTGGGACTGTCGTTCGGCTGTCCCCAGATCCTCATGGCGGCCTGGGCCATCACCCCGTCCTGAGCAGGGGCGCGAAATAGCAGGAAGCAGGTCTTGCGGGTCGCCTTGACCATGGCGTTGACAAAGACGGGAAGGTCAGGGCAGCCATACATGGCGTGGGAGCAGAGAGAAAAGTCATGGGGAGGGACCGGGCTGTCAGGCCAGCTTCCCTCAATAATTTCGACGTTGGACACCCCTTCCATTTCGAGGTTTTCCTTCATGACCTCCCGCATCTCCTGAGAAGGTTCCAGAGCGGTCACCTTTCGGACAAACCGGGCCATCAGGATCGCCCAGGCCCCCGTACCGGCTCCGATGTCAAGGACCGTCTCACCGCCGCCTGCCCGGAGCCTTTCAATGATGAAGTCCCGATGTGGATCGGGGCGCATCCAGCGATCCTTCACCTTGTCATGAAAAAGCCGGGCCCTGTCCTGCCAGCGATCTCCTTCTCTTTTCTTTCGATCGTCTTTGTGGGAAAGGGCGTGCATTTCAACCAGCTCTTTCCACAATTTTTTCCAATCCGTTATTTTTTCCATAAAGGTCACTCCATTTTCACCGGTAAAGTCAGATAGGATTTTTCCACCCCCATTGTGGACGAATCGCCCCGAACCGGGCCCGGCGCGCCCGCGGCAGTAGACAAAAGGAAAAGCGGGATGAGGCGGGCCCCCGAAGAAAACATTTCAAGGCGCGCATCATGTCAGCATTGACATAAATAGGCATAGCATGTATGTTTTCACTGTTTTTGGATCTCCTCAGCATCACTATTTCTTTCTTTAAGATTTTCGAAAACCTTTTTACAGGTTCCTGGGAGTCTGCTTCCTATGGTCACAGCCAAAAAAAACAAAATAGCCCCCATTTTCCTCGGGCTCGCACTCAGCGCCCTTCTGAGCCTTTTCGGCCGACCCTGTACCTGGGCCGAAGACGGAACGCCCTTTTCCCCTGACGAGGGTCTGGAGAGCATCGAAAGACGGGTCTCCTCCTACTTGCCGGATCCCCGATATCCTCACGATCAGGCCGCCCTGGAGACCCTTCGGGAGGCCCTGAAAGGAAAAAGCGGGAGAAACGGCGGCATTGGTGCATGTCTGGTGCAGGAAGAGACCAGTGAGATCGTGGCCCGGGGGCACAACCGGCAATACGCCCCGTATTTCCGGAGTGATCTCCATGCGGAGATGGATCTCCTGACCCGATACGAAGAAAGCCTCAAGATCCCGAGGGACCCGAAGGACGGTATCTGGAATCCGCGCGGCTGTTACCGCGATCTCGTGCTCTTCACCTCCATTGAACCCTGTCCCATGTGTCTGACGCGTATTATCAACGCCGGCATCCGGAAGGTCTATTACGTCGCTCCCGACAAAGAAGGAGGCATGGCCACACGGCTCGATGCACTCCCTCCCTTCTGGCGTGATCTTACAAAAAACCGGTCCTATCTCCCGGCCCAGTGTTCTCCTGCATTGCAGGACATGGCTTTGAAGCTCTTTGGCTGCCCCAATGCACATCCGGGGCCAACGAAAAAGCCTAATGAAGCGTCCCTCGACACCTCAAAGTCAGATTTGCCTCTGCACTCAGACATGCCACAAGGTGTCAGAAAGACAAAAACCAAAGATTAAAACTTCTCCGCCCGGTGGACGACCCCCATGGTCCCATGATTATAGAGGTTGCGGGCAAAACATTCCACAGAGATGTCGGCACCCGGAATCATGTGCATCAACATACTGCGGTTCCCAACGGCAATGTTCTTCCCGGCAAAGCGCTCTCCCAACGTGTTGGAGGGGACGGACTTGAAATACCCTGAGAACGGGAACTCCTTCTTGTCGCCGTCGACATCGAAGGACCTGTACCCCGGCGGGTAGTCAAAGATCCTGTGCTCTCCCGTTGTCAGGGTGAGGTACTGGCCCTCTCCCGGCTCGTAATAGAACCACTCCAGTCCATTGGCGCACAGGTCATGGGGTCGGTCAAAATCACGGAGCCCCATACCTTCAAGGACGATGAGCGCGATGGGTTGTTTTTCGAGATGGGTCAGGATCAGATCCGGGATCTCCGTCAATTGCCGAACCTTCCCCAGGTCTGTGGCGTAGGGGACGGAAAAACTCCTTGAAGACAACCAGGAGGCCTTCCGCAACGGAATCCCCGGAGATTTGAAGGCCCAGCCCTCCTCCGCCACGAGGAGGTATTGGGGTATTCTTTCCACCTCAGGGCCCTTGTAACCGAAGAGGTCGATCCATTCATCCCGCTCCACCACCCTCTCGATCCTTGGGTGTGTTGTGAGGAAATCGAGATCCCTCTGCGTCGGATCATGGAGCCCTGCATAACGGGCCGACCAGTTGCTGGATATGCCCAGGCCATCCAGGCGACTGATATCGATATAGCCACGAAACGGGGTCATATCCCCGGTCCCCATCAAAAAGGATGTCAAGCCCGATTCCCGGATGAAGCGGTCCGTCTCTGACATGACTTCTTCCAGCATGGCCTTCCGGTCAGTCTCGGTGAGGGGTGTGAAGCGGCTTACGAAATATTGTTGCGCATAACTCAGAAAGACGAATCGGGGCTGATACTTGTCCATCAGATCCAGGGCCGTGTCCGTGACCCAGCGGTTGCTTTCCCGATCCACATCCCCCGGATAGGGGTGCCGCGCCAGGACACCTCGGACCATCCGAACCAGCCGCCCGTCTTCAGCCGTTTTCTCCCCGGTCCTGAGGTCAAAAAGGTTTTGCCATTCCCTGGCATCTATGATCGCAACACTCATTCCGCCACCTCCTCCAGGCACCAGGGGACCCAGCCCCCCAGCAGTCGAATCTCCTGACCGCACATGCGGCAACGGTCACCTTCACACAGGAACCGCGCCAGCCGGTCCCCTCCGCAACCCAGGCTGAAACGCCCGATGACCTCCGTCCCGCATTGGGGACAGAGCGTGTTGACCCAGTCGGATCCGACAAAATTATGGAAGTAGACATAGGGCAGTCGCTCCCGGAGGGACCCAAGGATATCAACAATCTTTTCAATGCGCGGGTAGACCTCCTGTTTCATGTCGTGTTCGGGCAGGAGACGAAAGACATGCCAGGGGATTTGCGGATCTGTGTCTTCCAGGAAGGCGGCAATCTCTCCCAGTTCGTGATCATTGGCATCCTGGATGACCGGGGTCGTGATTTCCACATGACAGGTCTCTGCGAGTCTTCTTATATTCCGAAAAATGGGGTCGGGACTCTTTATGCCGATATACTCCCTGTGAAATGCCTCTGAAAATCCCTTTAAGCTGATATTGAAAAAGGAAAACAGGTCGGCCAGGCATTCGGTGGTCTCTTCAGTCCCGTAGGCATTGGTGAGACAGCCCATGGGAAAACCCGCCCCCTTGGCGGCCTCACCCAGCTTCAATAGGGAAGGAAGGGATACGGTGGGCTCATTGACGTTAAAGACGATGTTGTGGCACCCCAGTTTGCGGGCCATCCCCACCATCTCCTCCGGCAGGTAGGCAAAGGTCTGTTCCTCGACCTTCTCAGGCGCCTCCCGGGCGATATAACCGTTGGAGCAGTAGCGGCACTTGAAATTGCAGCTCATCGTCCCAATGCACATGGATCTGCTCCCGGGATAGACGTGGTAGAAAGGGAGCGATTCAATCCTGGAAACTGAAGTGGTGCACCACAGGTTGGGGAAACGCTCTCTGATCTCTCCCTCATGGGCTTCATACATCCGGCACAGGCCATACTTGCCGTCGCTCAAATCACAACGCCATTCACAAAAATTGCATCGCATAGGGTCTTATCTACCTCCCACCATCCTGATTGCCGTCACTTTTTTCTCTCTTGCAATCCGCCCCGGCACGTCCGGCTTTTCGCCTTCCGGGGCCGTATCGCTCGGAACCACAACCTGAATGCCCGATGCCGTGGCATCGATCCGTATGTTGTGGCCAAGCACCTCCTTCAAGGCCCTATCGTCCAGGACCCCTTTTGTGGGGCCCTGAATAACGACTCGGCCTTCCCGCAACCCGATGACGTCATCGCAATAGTAAAGGGCGAGGTTGGGGTCGTGAAGGGTGACCAAGACCGTGACCCGGCGCCTCACCGCGATCTCCCGCACCAGTGCCATGATCCGGTGTTGATTGCAGAAGTCCAGGTGGGCATTGGGTTCGTCCAGCAGCATGATGGGCGCGCCCTGATAGAGGGCACGGGCCAGCATCACGAGCTGCTTCTCGCCGCCTGAGAGGTGATTGAAGGCCCTGTTGAGCAGTTCTGAAATGCCTATCTCCCGCCCTAGTTGTCGCGCCCGATCGGTCTCCACCGAGCCCGGAGAAGACCAGGCCTTGAGACGCGCCGCGCCGCCCATGAGGATCATCTCCAAGCAGGAGAAGGGGAAGGTCGCTTGATTGGTCTGGGGCACCATGCTGATGAGACGGGCAATCTCACTCCGCTTCAGGCGCCCGATATCTCTCCCTGCAACCGAAACCCTCCCTTTTCCGGGCCTCAGGACGGCATTGATACACCGCATCAGGGTGGTCTTGCCGGAACCGTTCTGACCGATCAGGGCGCTCATGTGCCCCTCTTCGATGTTGAGGGTCACGTCCCGGAGAACGGGATGTCTTCCATATCCTGCGGTCAAATTTTCAATCCGCAACATGGGCTCCAATGCCGATACCTCCTCGATTGAGAACGAGATAGCCCAAAAAGGGCGCCCCGAAGATAGAGGTGACGATACTGATGGGAATCTCAGAGGCCATGAATGTCCTGGCAATCGTATCCATGAGGAGAAGAAAGGCGCCCCCCAGGAGACCGGCCGCCGGCACCAGCCGCTTGTGTTCTGTACCCACCAGATAGCGGGCGACATGGGGGATAATGAGCCCGATCCAGGCAATGGTGCCGACGGCCGCCACGGAGGATGCCACCATGAGGGTGCTGACGACGATATAAAAGAGTCGCCATTTGAAGATATCCACCCCCAGGGAAAGGGCCTCTTCGTCCTGCTGTGTCATGACATTGAGACGCCAGCCAAAGACGGAGATCAGGATTGATCCGGTCACAACCACAGGCAGGGTTGTCTGAACCTTTGCCCACGAGCTGACGTTGAAACTCCCCATGATCCAAAAGATGATTTTTGCCAGTTGATCATAGGGGTTGGCGATGTACATAAGCATAGAGAGCCCGGCCTGAAAGATTGCCGAGACCACAATACCCGAGATGACCAGCACCGCTGCAGATCGGTCCCAGCTCCGGGAGGCAAGAAGATAGGCCATGGACACGGCGAAAGACCCGAAGACGAAGGCAAAGCCCTGTACCCCCACGGTCATCTGGGTGAAAAACATGATCGCGAGGGCGGCCCCAAAGCAGGAGCCCGCCGTAACGCCGAGGATATCCGGGGCCGCCAAGGGATTGCGAAAAAGGGCCTGGAACACGACCCCCGAGATGGAGAGTCCGCTTCCAACCACAAAACTCATGAGGATCCGGGGAAATCGAATATTCCAGAAAATGAGTTGCGCCTCCCAGTTCGGGGACGAGCCCACGTCCCATCCCATGCCGGTGAGGGTCACCCGGAACACCTCCATGGGGCCCATAGGATAGCGGCCCATACAAAGGGAGACGAAAAGGGTGGTGCAGAAAAGGAAAAGGAGAAGGAGAGGCACATTTCTTTTCACAGCCTTCCTCCAAGGGCTGTAAAAGAATAACCCAGGTACTTCTCATAGAACGCATCCGCGATCCGGACCATATCCAGGTCGCGAAATCGCGCCGGATAGAGGGCCCCGGCCGCCCAGACGACACCGAGGGCACAATGGGGGGCCGGATAGTCCCACCACCCGATATTGGATGGAAAGGGGTACACGCGCCCTTCCTTGACGGCCTTGACGGTCTTGAACTGGGAATTCTGACAGATGTGGTCTATGCTGTAGGTGTCAAGGGTGGAGCCGACGAAGATCACGTCGGGATTCCATGCGGCGAGTTGCTCCGGAGAGATGTCCGCCCAGAACCCCTTGAGTCCGGCGGCCACATTGACCGCTCCGGCGGCCTCCAGCATCCGTGTCTGAAGCATTTCGCCGGTGGCGGCAGTATAAACGCTCTTGGGCCCGGAAAAGAGGACCCGTAGGAACTGGCCTCTCGGTATCGGCGCTATCCTCTCCCGGACGGATGCAAGCAGTTTTCGGCAATCCCCCAGGTATTCTTCGGCCCGTTCGGGGCAACCCAGGACCCCGGCAACAAGTGAAGCGGCCTCGAAGCTCTCTTCCAATGTCTCTCCCCGGAGGGCGATCACCTTGAGCCCGGCATTTTCGAGACTCTCCAGCTCGGACTTTCCAAAGGAGGCATAGACGAAGACGATCTCGGGTTTAAGGGCCACGAGTTCCTCCACATTCAAGGACGAGCTCTGGAGGAGATTCGGACGGGCTGCGAAGGAAGGATCTTTTTGAACCATCGCCTTGGCGGCCAAGCCGTAAAGGCCGCGTTCAACCAGCTTTTCCTGCTGTCCGAGGGCATAGACAATCATCCCCCCGAAATGATGAAGGGCGGCTATGCGCTCCACCTCCCTGGGGATGATGACGGTTCGCCCCAGTTGATCCTTAACCGAGATGCTCTCTGTGTCCGGGGATGTCTTTCCTTCACACCCCAAAAGAGAAAACAAGCCGATACAGAAAAACAACTTCAAAGACATTGCCCAGGGAGTCGCTCGCATCGATTTTTCCTTACAAGGCCGGCAAGTATAGGGTAGAGTTTTCGCTTCCGTGGTTGTCCCGCCGTGAGCGGAACATAACAACCATTTCCAACAGTCGGTTGAATCGTGCCCGGCAGGACATTTTTAGAGGACGGCCCCCTGTTTCACGTCAATTCAAACACAATTGTGACTGTCAGAGGCACATCTCCTCCAAACAGGTGTTGCGGAGGTCTCGCGAAGGGGGAGGCATTTTTGACGGCATTGATGGCAGCCCCGTCTAGAACAGTGTGTCCGGAACTCTTGACGATCTCCTCTTTCCTGACGTGGCCGTCTGTGCCGATCACAAAACCGACCACCACGGCCCCCTGAATCCCCAGTCCCTTCGCCTTGTCAGGGTAATTTTTGTGTCTCTCGATCTTCATGCGCACCATTTCCAGATAGGTGTTTGGGGTGTCGAATTCACCGCCTCCTGTCTCGATTCGGGACGGACTGAATTGGACTGAGGTCAGATCCGGTGTCCCGGGGATCTCAGGGAGGGCGATACTTTCCATAAGGCTGTCAGGTAGAGGATTTTTGCTGGGCGTCATTTTTATGGGCTTAAAATGGGGGATTTTGGGAACAGTCGCCTTTAATCGTTCCACTTCCTTGGGCTGGGGGGTCGCTTTCGGCCGGAGGCGCGGCCTGGGGATCGAACGGCTTGGGGGCCGGTCCACATTTTCAACGCTCAGTTCGATATAATTCAGGTTATTTTCTCTATAAATCCCCAAAACGTGCAGAAAAACGACAATATGAATGCCGAAGGATATGATGAAAAGAGCCCTGAGAAGCCAGTTTGGTTTCCCCCTCAGCGACGGGGCTGTCATCTTGTGATCTGCCCACATATCGTTCTTCACCCTGACCATCGCCGTAACACCGCTCATTTTTCCCTTAAAAATCCTTCTCTGTTGCCAGGCACAGTCGCCCCGCCCCTGCGGCCTTGGCCACATCCATGACCTTGACGGCCTTGTTCAAAATCACGGCCCTGTCGGCCCGCACCACAACGAGCTTGTCCTTGTGGGCGCCGATCATTTTCTTCAAGCGGTCAAACAGGACGCCGACCTCAACTTCCTGGTTTTCCAGAAAGGCCCTTCCCTCCTGATCCACGTATACGGTAATGACCTCTTCTGTCTGTGGCGCAGATGCCTTGGCCTGGGGAAGTTTGATCTTGATTCCCTCATCCACCATAAAATTGGTGGTCAGCAGGAAATAGATGAGCAAAAGGAAAACAATATCGATGAGGGAGGTGAGGGGAACCTGCACCTGCCCTCGATTCCTTTTCTTGAGACGGCCGTTCATGGGTCCCCCCTAACTCTGCCGCCCGGCGGACTTGATGAAGGTTACGGTACCGTCCACGAGCTGGGCCTCGAACTTGTCGACCCTGGAAACAAGATAGCTGTGGGCCACCATTGTAGGCAGGGCCACAGAAAGCCCAAGGGCTGTCGTAAGCATGGCCTCCCAGATTCCACCGGCCAGAACAGCAGCATTAACCTTTCCGCCCATCTCCTGGATCACCATAAAGGCCTTGATCATACCAAGGACCGTCCCGAGAAGGCCGAGCAACGGGGCGATATTCCCTATGGTTGCCAAGGCCGACAGATAGCGGGAGAGGAATCTGACCTCTTCGTCCGTGGCATGGTCGATGACGGTCTCCATGGTCTCCCGCCCCTGGTCCTGGACCTCCAGGGCACTCGCCAAAATCCTCCCCATTGAACAGTGGCTCTCTTTTGCCACTTCCATGGCCCGAACGCGTTCGCCCTTCTTGATGTGCTGGGCCACGGCCTCAACCAGCCCCCTTCCCCGCACACGAATCCGTGCAAACCGGATCAGCCTTTCCAAAAATATCGCCAGGGCAAGCACAGAGCAAAAAAGTATGGGTCCTACAAGAACCCCGCCTTTTGAGAGAAAATCAATCATAGCAGACTCCTTTGCTGTGCAAAACCCGTTTCATGTAAACAACACATTTCCCTTATTCCTCCAGTGTTTCGTCATCAAAAGGACCCACTATTGGAAGGACTCTTCGATATCCGCGATACCGTCCTCGTTCAGATCCTTCGATCGCTTTACAAGGGCCTCCGAGGCGTCGTAGTATTCCCAGACGTCTGCCTTTCCATCTCCGTTTGTATCCTCCTCAACCCTTGTCAGCCTGCCCTTGTCATAAAAATACCAGATATCGACCTTCCCGTCCCGATTGGTATCCTTCTCGGCCCTTATCGGTTCCTCTTCCTCATCGTAGAACCAGGTGAGGGTGCATCGACCTATCCTCTCTTCATCTTCCTCGCTCTTGAAAAGCCGCCCCTTTGGGTCGTAATGTTCCCTTATATCAGGCTTCCCGTCATCATTCTCATCGATCTCCTTGAGTCGAAGCGCACCGTCCCTGTAATAGGTAATGAGTTCCGGGTGCTGATCGCCGTCTTCAGCCACGGCCGTCACGACGGACCAGGGTGAACGGTTGAACCACTGGGTGATCTCAAAGTGTCCGTCCCCGTCCCCATCCTTTATCAGCTTCTGTTTCTTTCCCTCGCTGTAAAATATCTTCAGGTCAACGGTTCCGTCCCCGTCTTCGTCCTTTTCCACCCGTATCAGATTCCCGTCTTTATAAAACTCCCAGGTATCGAACCTGCCATTGAGATTCGTGTCACTCTCGATTCGTTCCTTTTGCTCTCCGGCGTCAAATGACACCCGAAGGTCGGGTTTGCCGTCCTTGTTTCGGTCTTCGGTCTGGAGATGGAGTTTCCCGTTTTTAAAGATCGTGATGTTTTCCTTAAAGCCGTCTCCGTCGCTGTCATAGCTCACCCTGGTGGGGACGCCGTCACGGTACAATCTGACCCTGTCGATCCGGCCGCTATGCCGCGTATCCTCCTCGATCCTGTTTGCCAGGCCCTGGGCGTCGAAGTAAAAAAACTGATCCGTCTTGCCGTCAAAATTCGTATCCTTTTCCTGGGAAAAGGCCGTACCATCCTTATAACGGACGACGACATCGAATCGACCGTCCCCGTTCGTATCTCTCTTCTGTTCCACGGGGCTCCCCTTCTCATACCGCGTCACGGTCTCGAAGCGGCCGTCATGATCCAGGTCTTGTTTCTGCTCAACGAGCTCGCCCCCCTCGTAGAATCTGAACTCGTCCATGGTACCGTCGTCGTCCAGATCATGGCGGCTTTCCCTGGGAAGGGAACCGGGATCAAAGAGGATGATCTTTTCCCAATATCCGTTACCGTTCCTGTCCTCGCGCATTTCCAGGGGCTCTTCGTCACGATAGGTCTGGATGATATTGGGCCTTGAATCTCCGTCGGTGTCTTTTTCCATCCGGACCAGTTTCCCCTCCGAATAGCGATACACGCTGTCCAGATAACCATCCCCGGACGTGTCCCTTTTGACCTCACGGGTTCGTTCCTGCGAGTCAAATTCAATGAGCAGATCGGTTTTTCCGGTCTTGGGGGAGCGGCGCCTGTGCCGGACCCTCTTCCCTTCCCGCAGGTCATCCCAGGAATCGATTACGCCGTCCGCGTCCGTGTCCTTCTCCACCCTGACGACCTGTTCCCCTTCATAGTACTGGATGACCTCCATGAGCCCGTCACCGTCCTTGTCGACCTCGAGTTTCTCGATGCGGCCCTTTCGGTCCCAATGGATAATCTGGTCGATTTTACCGTCTCCGTTGGTGTCCCGCTTGGAGATGGAGGGTTTTGCTTCAGCCTGGGAGTGCCAAAAAAGAAGGGCGAGGAGGAAACCGATGACGCAGATTTTTTTATTTTGTAAAGTCCTTATCAAAGTACCAACATTGAGTGGGGGAGAACCCCGGAATCTTCCTGGAATCCCCCCCACTTGCTCCACAAGATCTAACTGGTTTTCGTGAGTGTCCTCTTGTCAGGTTTTCAGACTTCCAATCATCTGGGAGTCCCTTCTTGTATCATGCCGCCTAAAAAGTACCCCGGAGACCGATAAAGAAGGCCCGTCCCTCCCTCGGAAATCCGTAACCCGTCTCATAGTCCTCGTCAAAGAGGTTCCGAACGCCCAGTTCCACCGTGGCATATCTGGATATCTCGGCCATGGCCTTCACATCCACGGTCCAGTAACTGTCCAGTTCAACCCATTGAAGAGTCTTATCCGGCATGGATTTTTCCTCCCACTGTCCCTTATTATATCCAGCCTTGGCAAACAGGGAAAACCAGTCGTTCACCTTGAAAAGGTCGCTCACATAGAGGCTGTGTTTGGGTGTTTCCTCCAAATGGTCAGCCGGATTATCAGACCGATCTTCCGCGTCCAGATAGGTGTAATGGATCCCCAATTGATTTCGGGGCAGGCATTCCGTCTTAAAGCTGACCTCAAAGCCCTGGAAACGCGCCTTGTCTATGTTTTTGTTTGTATCATAGGATTCCCCGTCCACGAGAACCGTCGCCGAGCCGATTTTGTCCTTAAAATCCGAATAGAAGAAGGAGATCCCGGCATGGCTGTCCTTCGGCAGGGGTCTCTCCAGGCCGATCTCATAATTGGTGGACTGCTCCTTTTCCAGGTCTGGATTGGCAATGTTTCTTCCAAGGTAACCGGAATACAATTCCTTCAGGGTGGGAAACCGGCTCTTTCTGGCCACGGAGGCATGAACTCCGGTATCGTCTTTGAACCTGTAATGAACACCGATCAAGCCATTCCAGGAATCGTCATCATCCCTCAAGGGATACTTATCCTGCCCGTCAAAGGCCTCTTTTTCCTTCTGCAGGTCATAATTCACGCCAAGAACCACACCGAGATTATCAGTGATCTTTATATCATCCTCAAGGCCGACGGAAATCGTTTCGCTCTTATACCGTTCCCAGGGATCCCCGCTG
Source organism: Desulfatiglandales bacterium (assembly GCA_049366815.1). GTDB lineage: Bacteria > Desulfobacterota > DSM-4660 > Desulfatiglandales > HGW-15 > CAYNYM01. The sequence continues at coordinate 49,120 of JBMNCO010000107.1, forward strand.
TCGTCTTGTTCTTCGTGCACATCGTACTTGTAATGAAAGGCGAAGCTGAGGGTGTTCCTGGGCAGATGTGTGGATCTCAGGACCAGCGAGCCCCCGTTTGTGTAGTCGTCATAGGTGCTGTGAAAGGCATACTTCTTATTTTTAGAGGAATAGGTTTCATCGTCATAGGAATCAAGAACATTGTAGTAGGTGTCGTGATAGATCCTTGTCTTGGCAGACAAATTATCCGTCAATCTGGTGTCCCCTATAAAATAATAGGTCGTCTTCTCCCATTCCGTAAATCTCCAAAACCTCTGTCTTTCATCTACATAGATGTTGGGAGGCAATCCTCTTTCGTTCGTAACATGTTGGATGCCGAGGGCATATTCATGGCCTTCCGCAGGCGTAAAGCCCACCTTGAATGATCCGGAGACGCTTTTATTGTCTGAATTGTCTCTCCTTCCCCCGTCCTCATACCATCCCTTACCGGGTATGGGATTGAAATCGTCTGACATCTTATAGTCGTCTGAATCCAGTCCCGAGATACCGGCTTGGAAGTACAAGCGATCAAGCCTTGAGCCCAAGTTTACGGTCGCGTTCCGGCCGTTTTCGCCCACTTCCAACTTATACGATCCCTCAAAACGCCTTTGTGGTTTCATGGATACGATGTTGATCACACCCCCCATGGTGTTGGCACCATAAAGGGTCGATGCGGCACCCTTACTCAGGGTGATCTGTGAGACATTGCCTGTCGTAAGCTGGCTGGCATCCGCATACCCGTCCCAGGGGATATAAAGCGGAATACCGTCATAAAATATCGGCACGTACCTCTGGTTGAAACCCCGGACATTGAGATAAGCCTCGTTCCTCGTGCCCACCGAAACCGCAACACCGGGAAGGGTCTGGATCGCCTTCGAAACATCCGTGGCATCCGTCAGATCCAGTTGTTCTCTGTCCAGAGTTTCCACCGTGGTCACCTCGGTAATGGTTTCGCCCTTACCCGTGACAACGACCTCGCCGAGGTTGAAAACTCTCCCTTCGATGCCGGACTGGGTCGTCCCTTCCTCCTGGGCCCAGATCGGCCCCGTGCACAAAAGGCACATGAAGGCCGGTAACCAGACCATGACATTCCTTTTGAATTTGAATCGCATCTTTCCTTTTCTCCTTCCTCCTTGGATTTTCCTCATTTATTTCCCGTACCCCTGCAACTCTGCGGAAATGCGTCTTACCCTTTCCTAGTGCCCTTCTGGGCGTCTTTTCGGCTTGGTGTCCCGCCCCACCCTTTTAACGAATCCCTGAAGATGGGCCGGGGCGATCCCGTCGGTCATTGCGTGGACGATGACCGACGGGAGATCACCCTATCCGGCATATATCAGTATTTACATATGCCTATACGGAAACAGGTTTCGTTTGTCAATCATTTTTTGGGGATATTCCGGATCTCCCGGCTCGTCCTGCCTGAACCGGCCCGTAGAGGTCTCGCCGAAACAATCAGAAGCGCAGGGTCATGCCCGCAAGGAAATTTCGCCCCGGTTCGGGGCCGTTCACCTCATAGTAGTCCGTATCTGTAATGTTGCTTACCTGTAAAAAAACCTCGGAATCGAATCTCCAGAACCGCCCCAGATCCTGAGTAAGCTTGCCGTTAAGAAGGAAGTAATCAGGGAGTTTTTCCCAATTTTGAGCATCGTTTTCCCAATACTGCCTGTGGGTGTAGGAGGCCTGTAAATTCGCCATAAGACCGAAGGGAAAACGGTAGCCCAGATCCAGGTTGATGCGATGCCTGGGTCGCCCTTCCAACTCGCGGTCATTATGAGATTTATCCTCCGTCTCCATAAAAGTATAGTTGAGGTCGGTCTTAAGGTTTTCGGTGACTTTCCAAGAAAGATTTGCCTCTACCCCGTAAATACGCGCCTCGTTGATATTGATATACACATCATCTATATAGGCAATCAGGTCTCTGACATCGTTATAGAAAAAAGCGACCGATCCTGTCGCGGCATCAGAAAAGGTATGGGAAGCGCCCAGTTCATAAGCCGTTGTCTTTTCCGGATCAAGATCGGGGTTTCCACCGATTAACGTGCTGTACAACTCTATCAACTTGGGAAACCGGGTCTTCTTGCCAACGGAGGCATGAAGCCTTGTCCTGTCGGTTATATCGAAAACGAGACCGATCTGGGGGTTTATGGTCTCGGACTTTCCTGGTGCCGGTTGATCGTGTGTCTTCGTGGGCTCGAAGGTATCATAACTGATCCCCGCGACAATCGAAAAACGGTCAAAGGGCTTGATCTCATCCTCAATGGCAAAGGTAAATGTCTCGGCGGTATACTCCCTTTCAGGTTGCCAGCCGACAGGGTTCCAACCCATAAGAACAAAAAAACAGTCATCACTGAGAAAGTCCGCCTCCTTGTGGTTGTCTTCCATATAGCCGGCCCCGAGTTTCAGATAACTCCATTTGCCGAAATCAAAAAAGGTCTGAACCTCTCCTCCTACGGTAAAGTCATCATAGTAGCTTCTCTCAAACCACTTTCTACCCTTGGTTGTATGATCCGCGTCCCAGCTCACATCCTTCAGGCTGTTGTCGTGATCCACATAGTATGCCCTTGCCTTTGCCTTGAAAACATCATTAAATCGATGTTCCCCCACCAGAGAAAGCTGCCATTGCTCATAGGTGTCATATTCCCAGTACCGGTAGCTGAACGTGGGGATTCCGCGGCTGCTGTCAATATAGTTAAAGGAAAGATAGAGGCTCGTATCCGGATCAGGATCATACCCCACTTTGACGTTCAGGTTTTTCCTGTCATAATAGCTGAGATCTCTCGTGCCGCCGTCTTCGTTGAAAGGCGAGCCCACCCCGAATCGGGGGTCATTCGGATCAAAATCATCGGATAATCTGTAACCGTCCGACTTCTGGTAGCCGCCGGTAACCCAATAATTAAAAGCCCCGACACTCGCCCCGTGATTGAGACTGTAATGGGCCGTGCTGTTGTTTCCAAAAGAAGCGGTAAGGGATGTGTAGGGTTCCGGGCCCCCTTTTTTTGTGATGATATTGATGACACCACCCATGGTATTGGAACCGTAAAGGACCGATGACGCCCCTTTGGTGACGGTGATTTTTGAAATGGCATCCGTTGGAATCATGGAAAGATCAACCGTCCCGAAATAGGACTCGTGCGCGGGTACTCCATCAATAAGGACCTTCACCTGGTTTTGTGAAAAACCTCTGATGCTCACCTGGGCCTCACTCTTTCCGACCCTTTGTATATCTATCCCCGGAAGTAATTCCAGGGCCTCGGCCACGTTCGCTGCGCCCTTTGCCGAGATGTTTTCTGCTGAAACCTCGGTCACAGTGGTGGCAAGATTTACACTTTGGCGCTCACCGGCCACCACGACTTCACCCAATTCGAAGACTTGCTGGCCTGAAGCCGGTTCCGCCGCTACAACACCGGCCGTTATAAAAACAAACCACAATACAACGATCAGACCTAAAATCTGTTTCCTCTTTTTCATTGAATCCTCCTGGGTTCGATTTAG
>JBMNCO010000108.1:0-32980 GCA_049366815.1 Desulfatiglandales bacterium
TGGTGGAGAATGCCCGGCACCATCGGGGGGAAAAGCACATTCCAGGCCCAAAAATCGACAGGACATGGGATGCGACGGGGGATGTAAGGGTCAACAGGAAAGGATAGCGTTGAAGCCGCCAACAACATGCTGAAAAATTTCAAGTATCCGTAATTTTTTTAGGGCGATATCCGCCTCCCTTCATAAGGCTCCTTAAAAAAAGGAGAGGATGCCCATAAAACAATCACGAATAAATTCCTGGTGTTCCCGCTCTCTTTTTCTCTGGGGATGATTGCCGTCCAGGTTTTCCCAACCACTTCAAGCGGCCTTGACGGTTAGCCGGTGGTAAAGCATAGTCAAAGGTGGATAAGCGACGTTTTTCGATATCCGAACCGATGATTCGATTAATGGCACGGACCATGTCCCTGTCCTCGGCCGTGATAAACGTGAATGCTTCACCCGTGTGAGTCGCCCTTCCGGTCCGCCCGATTCTGTGAATATAGGACTCGGGGGAGGAGGGGGCATCGTAATTGATAACATGGGAGATGCGCGTGACGTCGATACCGCGGGCGGCGATATCGGTGGCCACCAGGATCTGGAAAGTCCCTTTGCGAAAACCGTCCAGTGCGGCTTGCCGAAGTGTCTGAGAAAGGTCGCCCTGCAGCGAAGTCGCGCTGTACCCTGCGGCGACAAGCTTTTTACCCAGGCTCTTGGCACGATGTTTCGTCCGGGTAAAGATCAGGACTGACTCGATATCAGTGACTCCCAGCAATCTTAAAAGCAGCTCCGTTTTCAAATGCTGGACTACCGGGAAAAGCGCATGGCTGACAGTCTCGGCCGGTGCGATGGTTCCGACCTGGACCGTGGCCGGAGCATGTAGAACATCTTCAGCAAGGCGACGGATTTCGGGAGAGAGGGTAGCCGAGAAAAGAAGCGTCTGCCGATTCACAGGAAGATGTTCTGATATGCGTCGGACGTCCGGGAGAAATCCCATATTGAGCATCTCATCAGCCTCGTCTATGACCAGCATCTCCAATGCGGTGAGATCGATGCTATGGCGCCCGATATGGTCAAGAAGCCTCCCTGGGCAGGCAACGACAATATCTGAATGCCTCAGTTTTTGAATTTGTGGGTTAATCGCCACGCCACCGTATACCGTGACACTTCTCAGACGCGTCTGGCGACCGAGGCTTTCTACGGCCTGATGGATTTGTTCTGCTAACTCACGGGTGGGTGCCAATATCAACGCGCGGGGGCGTCCTTTTTTACCCCCCGCCAGTCGGTTGAGTATCGGCAGCACAAAGGCGGCCGTCTTACCGGTTCCGGTTTGCGCGACGCCTATCAAGTCGCGACGTTCAAGTACGTGCGGGATTGCCTGAGCCTGAATCGGGGTCGGGTTTTCATAACCAGCCTCCACAACTCCCGCGGCAACCCTGGGATGGAAATTAAATGCTTCGAAATTCAATAAGTACCTTCTTTCTGTATTCCATAAAAAAAGCCCCGGACTCATTCCGGGGCTTACGTGATTTTTAGTTACAACCAGGAACACTGTTAATTTAGGATAAGGCTACAAGCAGCCGGGGTTGCTGTCAAGTCAATTGATCAGCCTCTTCACTAAAATATATTCTCATATTGTGTTCCTACCCCCAAAATGCCCATTTTCAAAAATTGCCGATTTCATGCAACAAGCCGGCCCATCCGCGTACTTATCAAAGGAAGAGCCTCACTCTTTTTCATTGAGCTTTTCCCGCAACAGCGGCGAACACCTGAAAGTCACAACCCTCCTGAAGCCCAGGGAAATCTCCTCTCTGGAAGCGCCGCTTCTTCCCATGTGCCCATTCCTTTCCATCACGCAAAACTTCCCGAATCCGCTGATGAGGACATCCTCTCCGGATTCCAGTCTTTTTGTGATCAGTTCCAGGGTGGCTGAAACGAGTTGTGAGGATCTATCCCTGGGAAAACCGCATTGATCTCGAACGCTTTCTGCGATAGCGGCCTTGGTGAGGCTCATGATTGTGTCCTTTCTCTCCCCCATTTAAGAGATAGGGATGCAGCGGGTATGTATCGATTTTCCCCTTCCCGATTCCTTCCTTATCGCACATGGCCTTTTGCTGTCTGCAAATTCATACTTCGGAGGAAACACACCACATCCTGACCAATTCAAATCGGGGCGTTTCATCTTTTCAATGACATTATCGGCATCAGAGAGCCCACTTTTTGACATAATGAATCCCCCGCCCTCGTTTTTACCAGGGGAATTTCTTCCATTTCGGCTGATTATGAATCTTCTTTCGGAACGCAAAACTCCCGACAGGACAAATCGCATCCTCTCAGGAGCAGGATGTGCAAATTTTGGAATGTGTCCCCATTGGGATTCTCCCAGGCGGAAATTCGATGGTTGGAAGAAACAACTTTTTGAATCTCAAACTATATCGAGACCAAATGTCAAGAAAAATAGTGGGAAAAGAATGCCTGGAGCTATATTTGCGGGATCAGTATAGGCGCACTCTGAGCGCTGATCAGGAATTGTCGTGTCGGATTTTCATAATTGTGTGTATAGATAACATTACGAAGGTGATAATATCGACATCCGGATAGGCACCTGTTAAAAAACCTGAATCAATTCGAAATTGAAGGAATTAAAGGATGAAATCGAAAATACAAAACTGGTTATCGCCTTCCATCGCTTCTAAGCCGGCAGGAACGACAGCCGGTTCATGCCCCTGTAAGCTGTCCGAACAGGGCAAATATATATGACATAAAAGAGTACCTTTGAATACGAGGATTTTGAATGAAACTGAAATTATCAGATCACGACCGCAGCCGCCTGGATGCACGCATCGCTGAGACGGAAAAGCGCACCCGAACCCAGATCGTTCTGACAATCATCCAGCGCAGTGACACGTACGCGGAACTGCCATGGAAAGCTTTCGCGCTGGGCGCATCCGTCGCCGGATTGCTCCTTCTTTTGATGAATCGGTGGTTATACGGCTGGTATCCACATGTGACAGCGCTGATCACGGTGGTGGGCATACTGGCATGTGGTTCCGTGTTGGCATTGCTGACCGTCATGATTCCGCGATTTGGGAGATGTTTTTTATCCGACCATCGCGCTGAAGTGGAAGTTCAGCAGTATGCAAGATCGCTGTTCTTGGAACGGGAGCTGTTTGCTACCCAAAGAAGGACAGGTATTCTGGTGCTGGTCAGTTTATTTGAGCGCCGCGTTGTTATTCTGCCGGACAAAGGACTGGATGAGCGTTTAAGAGAATACGATATTCAAGACATGATCGCGGCAATGACCCCGTCTCTGAAACGTAAACAAATCAGCCAGGCATTCCATGCCGGTTTGGACCAACTGTCCCACATCCTGACTCCCAGCGCGCCCGACGCCGGTTATGATGAACTATCCAACGAAATCATCGAGGAGGATGGCGTATGAAGACCCGATCGATGTTCCTGTTACTCCCACTCATGCTGTTGATGGGCTCCATGCTTTTTGGGGCTGACATCCCCTATATGACCGGACGGATCACGGACAACGCACAGATTCTATCTCCGGCGGTCAGCCGGTCACTGTCGGAAAGCCTGAAAGCGCATGAGGACCGCACCGGAAACCAGATCGCTGTTCTGACGATTCCCACCATCGATGGGGAGAGCATTGAAGATTACGCAGTCAAGGTTTTTTCATCATGGAAACTCGGCCAAAAGGACAAAGATAACGGCATCTTGATTGTAGTGGTCCCCAGCGATCGGCGGATGCGCATCGAAGTGGGTTACGGTCTTGAAGGGACACTCACCGACGGAATGGCGGGACAGATCGTTCGGACGGTTATGACCCCGAAATTCAAAAACGGAGACTATGATGGCGGCATTGCCGATGGCGCCAAATCAGTGATGGAAGTGCTTGAGGGCGGAGAACTCCCTGACACAGCCGTCGATACCGGTTCAACGAAAAAATCGAGATTCTTTGAAGTAAAGGGGCCGGAGCTTTCGATAAAGGAACGTATTCTCATGGGAGCCTTTATCTTTGGAATAATCGGATTATTTACTGCGATGGGGATAGCCATGCCGGGTTTCGGCTGGTTTCTTTACTTTTTTTTGATACCGTTCTGGGCAACCTTTCCGATCATCATTCTGGGATCCGATGGCGCGTTTTATTGTTTTATCGGCTACCTGATCGGCTTCCCGGTGACAAAACTTTTTTTACGAAGGACCGACTGGTATAAAAAGGCTCGTAAAGAGTTGCGCACCAAGGGGCGGGCTTCAATCGGCGGCTTGTCGGTCGGGTCCGGCCGCTCCGGCGGATCATGGTCCTCAGGAGGATCAGGTTTTTCGGGCGGGGGTGGATCTTCAGGTGGCGGCGGCGCGTCCGGTAGTTGGTAGTGTGAAAATGATGTCTGTGAATATTGGAAATTTCATAACACTTTAGGCTTTCGAAAATTCCCCCATCACAAAGGGGCCATGGCCCAAATTGCTGAACCCTTTCAAACAGCTAAACTCATACAAAATTCGAAAGGGCCAAATTCATACGTTTCCGCAAGTTTATGGTTGCTGAGCCAACAAAAAACCTACTGTAAAAACAGTAGGTTATGTGAGATGTTTGGTGCCGAAGGCGAGATTTGAACTCGCACAGGCGTTCGCCTACTAGACCCTGAACCTAGCGCGTCTACCAATTCCGCCACTTCGGCACGGGAATTAGGTTGATATTTTTGAGTGAGGTTTTTATATTATCTCACATCCCATGTCAATAGCATAATTTAATTGATCAGGGCCGAAACCCCATTTCGGTCCCAAGTTCTGTATACACGGAGATCCGCAACTTTCTGTCATGAAGATTATTTACAGCCTTGATGAACTTCAACACCCGCTGGAAAACCCTGTCCTCACTATCGGGAACTTCGATGGTGTCCACAAGGGGCACCTGGCCCTTTTTGATAAGGTAAAGGAAAGGGCCAGGGCCATTCACGGTCAATCGGCGGTGATGACCTTTGACCCCCACCCTATTAAAGTCATGAAACCAGGGAACGGGCCGCCCCTGATCACGACCACTCAAAGAAAGCTGAAACTCATCGCCGGGGCCGGTGTGGACGTTATCTTCTGCCTCCCCTTCACCCGGGAATTTGCCGAAATGTCTGCAGAGTCATTTATCCGGGACGTCCTGCTGGACAAGCTCGGATTGAAGGAAATTGTCGTGGGGTATGATTACAGTTTCGGCAAGCAGCGCGAGGGCAATATCGACCTCCTTAGAAAATTGGGGGAAACCCTTGGATACAAGGTCCATGAGGTCAAACCTGTATTGATCGACGAAACCCTCGTTTCGAGCACCTCCATTCGAAATTTGATCAGCGGGGGGGATATTGAAGCGGCCAAGACACTGCTGGGACGAGATTACCAGATATCCGGCACCGTGGTGAAGGGGCAGAACCGGGGGGGCAGGCTCTTGGGTTTTCCGACGGCCAATCTCATGCTTGAAGATGAATTAATCCCCAAGAGGGGGATCTATGCCGTGACGGTAGGTTTGGACGACAAGACCTTTTGGGGCGTCACCAACATCGGTTATAACCCCACCTTCGGCAACGAAACCCTCACCATCGAAACCCACATCCTGGATTTTTCCGGAGATCTGGTTGGGAAGGCCATCAAAATCACCTTTCTCCACCGTTTAAGGGACGAAAAGACCTTCAACTCCGTTGAAGAACTTTCCGAGCAGATCGCACTGGACATCCAGCATGCAAAAGACCTCTTAGGCATTGCTAAAACGGCACGACACGTCGGCTAAACCTTTAGACTGGAAACTCTGGGCGGGGATTCCGATCAGTGCCCTCTTCCTGTACCTGGCCTTTCGAAAGGTCGATTTGGACAGGGTGTGGGAGGTCATCCTTTCCGCCCGCCTGCGCTTTGTCCTCCTGGTCACCCTTGCCACGTTTTTTCAGTTCGTCATTCGGGCCTGGAGATGGGCACTCCTGCTGAGACCGATCAAAGACACGGGTTTTCTCAACCGCCTTGCTGCGGTCCTTGTGGGGTGTGCAGCCAACTTCCTCCTCCCCGCAAGGCTCGGCGAACTCGTCAGGGCGGGCACTCTGGCGAGAGCGGAAAAGTTGAGCGGCGGCGCCACATTCGGCACCATTGTCGTGGAAAGGCTTTTTGACGGCTTCACCCTGCTCCTGATTCTCCTCATCGGTCTCCTGGGGACCGGCTTCCCCGGTGAATGGCGGTCCATATCCGGACACCTCAGGACCGCCGGTTACACGCTCTTTGTCGTCTATATCCTGATCAGTGTCTTTCTGTTCGGCTTCAAGTATAAAACCGGGGCCTTTCTCAGCCTTCTCGATCGCATCCTCTTTTTCTTTCCACCGCAAATTCGAACCAGGTTCATTGACATGATCAGAAATTTCAGCCTCGGCCTTGTGCTTCTCAAAAGTCCCGCCCAGTGGGGCCTGGCAATAGTCTATTCCATACTCCTATGGGTTTGTGGTCTGTATCAGGTCGAGTTCACCGAGATGTCCATCGGACAGAATCTCCCCTTCATTGCGACGTTCATTATCCTGTCCATGGCTGTTTTCGGGGTCATGATCCCTTCAGCTCCCGGCTTCATCGGGACCTTTCATCTCTCCGTCCAATACGGTTTTATCTTTTACGGCATCGGAAAAGAAGAGGCCCTTTCCGCGGCGGTCCTGTGGCATGCCGCCATGCTCTTTCCTACAGTCCTTTTTGGACTGTGCGCCTTTCTCTACCTTCAGTTTTCCCGTCTCAGGGTCTCTGAACCTTCCGCCCTGTGAAAAAAGGCGGAATTTACAGGCAGTCCGTAAGTCCCCCCAAAAAATCCATATCCGCGAAAGAAAACATTGGACATTTCGCGGGTAATCATTTATAAGCATTCCGTCAAGTGCAAAATTCCCCCTGAGGGATACCTGAACGGCCCGAGGTCCCGGCTGCTTGACCGGGGATAATTTCTTTCCTCATATCGGGACCTGATACACATTTTGGGCCTCGTACGTGTTTTCCCATGACTGATATAGATCGATAATTCGGATATCTGAAGGATGTTGAAGGGAATTAACGCTTGGGTTTCTCACTTCGGGTCATCAATTAAATTTACAGAGACGCTTGAGAGCCCGGCGTATGATATTATGCCAAATATGATCTCACCCGCTTATCCATGATTGGAAAGGTGAAGATCCTATTCTGTTTCAGATTCAATCTTTACATTCCTTCACATCTTGAGTTGGCCCGATCGACTGATATCGCATGGATTACTCGGTTCCTGGATTGGCCGGCTCGCTTCTGTAAAAGAAGTCCTCACAGGCACTGAGTCGTTCCTTCTTCGGAAAGAAATTCCCCCGGCCGATCCAACGGGAAGCGTTTCTTTCATCCTCCATATTGAGTGAGCGGAAAACGTTATGAACGAATCGTTACTCACCTTCCTAAAGGGCGGCGTCCATCCCCCTGAATCGAAAGAACAAACCGAGCATTTGAGCATCGAGGTCCTGCCTCTTCCCGAAGCGGTGGATATCCTGCTGGTCCAGCACTTCGGCGCCCCCTGCACCGCCTTGGTGAAAAAGAAGGCGGCTGTTTCGGAGGGGGAACTGATCGGGCAGGTGGAAAGCGGTTTAGGGGCCGCGATTCACGCCAGTGTAACCGGAACGATAACGGATATCGGATCCTCGACAAATCCCATCTCCATCGCATCCCCCTCCGTAACCATCCAACGGGACCCGGAGGCCGAGCCCAAACAATATGGCCGATCCGATTGGAAGTCCCTTTCCAAAGAGGAGTTGCTCAAACGGGTCAGAGATGCTGGGATCGTGGGCATCGGAGGTGCCGGGTTCCCCACCCATGTCAAACTGGCGCCTCCTGCCGGGGCCAAGGTCGACACCCTGATTATCAACGGGGCGGAATGCGAACCCTACCTCACCACGGACCACCGCCTCATGCTGGAACGCCCGAATGAAATCCTGGAGGGGGTCGAGGTCATCCTGGCCATCCTCGGCATCCGGGACTGCCACATCGGCATCGAGGCCAACAAGATGGATGCCGTCGAAACCCTGAGAAAGGCGGCACAGGATCGCTCCTCCAATGGCACCCGGATCACTGTGCGTGCCCTGCAGGTCAAATATCCTCAGGGATCTGAAAAACAGTTGATCGAGAGCCTTACGGGCCGCAAGGTCCCCGGATTCGGCCTCCCCTTCGACGTGGGGACCATCGTCCAGAATGTAGGAACAACCAAGGCCGTCTATGACGCTGTTGTCCTGAACAAACCCCTTTATGAAAAGGTGATCACGATCTCAGGAAAGGGCATTGCAAGACCCGCCAATCTGCAGGTAAGGATCGGGACTCGAATAAGTGATATCGTTTCCTATCTCGGAGGCACAACGCCCGACCTTTCCAAGGTTGTGATAGGCGGACCCATGATGGGCTTTGCCGTATCCACGCTGGACGTCCCTGTCACCAAGACCACGTCCGGGGTGCTTTTTCTCACCGAGGAAGAGATTGACACCAGCCCCCACGGCAACTGTATCCGTTGCGGGTGGTGTCTTGACGCCTGTCCCATGGGACTGTCCCCCAATGAAATTGGGATTTACGTTGAAGCGGGGCGTGCAAAAGACACGGCGCCTTTTGGGGTATTCGAGTGTTTCGAGTGCGGGTGTTGCGCCTTTGTCTGTCCGGCGAAACGCCCCCTTGTCCAGTTCATCCGTCTTGCAAAAATGAAGGCAAAGAAAGACTAAGCAAACAGAGGAGTGAAGCCATCGAAGAGCTAGCAAAACAAAATACGGCTTCCGCGACCGAAAAAGACCTGTGGGCCGTATCCCTTTCCCCCCATGTCAAGAGCGGGGAATCGGTGGAGAAGATCATGTGGACGGTGGTGGCCTGCCTCTTGCCGCCCCTCATTCTGTCGATTTTTATCTTCGGGTTCCAGACCCTGATCATCACCCTGATCAGCGTGGGGAGCTGCGTAGCGACAGAGGCCCTGTCACAGAAATTATTGCGGCGCCCTGTCACCATCAGGGACGGTAGCGCCGTCATCACAGGGCTTCTCCTGGCCTACATCATTCCCCCGGGCGTCCCCTACTGGATGCCCGTCCTGGGGGCCGTAATGGCCGTTTACGTCGCCAAGCATCTCCTGGGAGGAATCGGCTTTAACATCTTCAATCCCGCCCTGATCGGCCGAGCCTTTTTGGTGGCCACCTTCCCCGTGGCCATGACCTCGGCTTGGCTTACCCCCATCCGGGATGCCTCCGTCTTTAAATACATGGGATCCGGGGTGGACGCCGTTTCCACGGCCACGCCCCTTTATGTGCTCAAGCATTACGGCATCGCTGAGGTCATTGATAGATTCGGCGCCGGGGCCTTGTCCACCATCTACTCGGACTTCTTCCTGGGGTGGCGCCCGGGCTGTATCGGTGAGACCTCGGGCCTCCTGCTTCTCCTCGGTGGACTCTATCTGATATACAAAAGGTATATCACCTGGCATATCCCGGTTTCTGTCATCGTGTCGGTCGGCTTCTTCACCTGGGTCTTTGGGGGAGAGGCCCTTTTCACAGGCAACCCCCTGCTGGCCGTGCTTTCCGGCGGCGTGATCATCGGGGCCTTCTTCATGGCCACGGATTACGTGACCTCCCCGACCCAGAAGAACGCAAAGCTTCTTTTCGGTGCCTGCATCGGGGCACTGACGGTCCTCATCCGCCTCAAAGGGGGTTACCCCGAGGGTGTCTGCTATGCCATCTTGCTCATGAATCCGCTCACGCCTGCTTTTGAAGGCTGGTTTAAACCCAGGCGTTTCGCCCCACCGAAAGGTGCTTGAGAAATGAATCAAATCATACGTATAACCTTTGGATTGACCATCTCCTGCCTGATAGCCGCAGTGGTCATGGGTTCGGTCTTTGCCGTCACCGACAAGGCCAAGAAACGCAACGAGCATCTCAAGGTACAGGAGGCCATGCTCAAGCTGCTGGGATACGACAAGGCCCATCCGAAACCGGCGGATCTGACCCTTCACACCTTTTATCGATACAATCTGGAGGAAGGGGAAGACAAATATGTCGGCTATCTGATTCCCGTCGCCGAGGACGAAAAGGAATCTTACGAACTCCTGGTGATTGATCTGGAAGGTGACTTCGTCGACAGGATTCCGTTGGATCTCTCACCGGATACCGCTGCCGAGGATGCGGAACGGGAAAGCGCCCTCAAGGAGGCCGTGAGTCCTCCCAGGGCCTTCACCTTTGCAGATTCGACAATCGTAGCAAAACAGGGGGGGGAACGGGTGGCCTACGTGATCCCCGGCCAATTCCCCGGCTTCAAGACCTTTATAGAGGTCATGCTGGCCCTGGAGCCCGATTTCGATATTTTGGGTCTTGAAATCATGGAGCACGAAGAGGACCCGGGCCTTGGCGGAGAAATCGAGCAGGACTATTTCAAGAACCAGTTCAAAGAAAAATCCTTTGAGCGCCTCAAAACGCTGCAAGTCGTCAAGCAGCCCCTTCCCGATGAATTCAAGCGGGTGCTGGAATCCGCCAAGGGGAAAGAGAGCCCTATGACGGACACGGATATAAGAGAAATTCGCAATAAGTACAAGGACATGGACATCTGTGCACTGACCGGCGCCACCATTTCCAGCAACGCGGTCACGCTCGGGGTAAAGAATCTGGTCAAAAAGTTCGCCTATCGACTCAACACCCTTGACGCCGTAATCTCCGCACAAGAGGTGCCCGCGGTATTCTGATGTGCCCGGTTACAATATGTACTTAGAGGAATAAGGAGAGAAACCTTGCCGGCTACCACCAAAACAAACCCCCAACTGCTGTTTAACGGGATCTTGAACGAAAACCCCATCTTCCGCCTGGCACTTTCCATGTGTCCGGCCGTGGGGATCAGCACGACGGTCATGAACGGAGTTCTCCTCGGTGTGGCCGTACTTTTCGTTCAGGTCTTTTCAAGCTGCACCATCGCGGCTATCAAGAATTATATCCATCCGCGCATCAGGATCCCGACATACACCCTCACGATCGCCACATGGGTGACCGTCATAGACCTCCTCCTCGCCGCCTATGTACCCGTGGCCTATAAGGAGATGGGGATATTCGTGAAGCTCATTGTGGCCTTCGCGATCATCACCATGCGTCTTGAGACCTTCGCATGCAAGAACACGGTGACCGCTTCCTTCTGGGACGGTATCGGCATGGGACTGGGATTCATGTTTGGGATGATGACCCTCGGCTTTGTCAGAGAACTCCTGGGCATGGGCACACTCTTCGGGATCGACGTGCTTGGTTTTCGCCCCCTGCTCTTTTTTGTCCTTCCGGCGGCCGGGTTCTTCACCGTAGGTTTCATGATGGCCCTCTACAACTATATTGAGCTGGCCTATAACCGCAAGAAAAAAGGTTCATAAGCAATGCAAGTCCACAAACGGAATAATCTGTGTTGGGTCGTCCTGCTGGTTTTGGTCCTGCCCCTCCTGGCAGGATGCGGTGCGGAACACCAATTCATCAAAAAGGTCTCCTTCAAGGACACCCAGAGCATCTCGGTCATCTTTGCCGGTCCCGTAGATGCGGACTGGGCCGGGGACAAGGGGAATTACCAGACATTTGAGAAACAGGATCCCGATATCAAGCTGGTCATCCGGGATATCACGGTCTCAAAAGACGGCAAATCCGTCATCCTCCATTTCGATGAGGCCCTGAATCAGAATCAAGCCCATGTCCTGACCATCAGCAATATCCAATCCGGAGGCAGATCCCTGGGCACTGCAATGCTCAGTGTGAAGAAGCTCTATGTAGGCTATCTCTTCTCCATCCTGATCGGGGCCATGATCATCAACAACTTCGTGTTTACCAAGTATCTGGGGCTGTGTGTCTTTTTCGGAACCTCCCAGAAAAAAAGCACGGCCATAGGTATGGGCATTACCTTTACGATCGTGATCGTGGTCAGTGCCATGATGTCCTGGTTCCTGTACCAGTTCGTTCTCAAGCCCTATCGACTCGATTTTCTGCAGATCGTTGTCTTTATCGGCCTGGTCTCTCTCTCGGTCCAGGCGGTGGATACGATCCTGAGGAAGGTCAATCCGATGCTCTTCAAGGCCTTCGGAGTCTTCCTTGTACTCGTCATCGCAAACTGCATCATCATCGCGGTTCCTCTGCTTCTTGCGGACAATGAGTACAATGCATGGGAAAGCCTCATGCTTGCCTTTGGGGCCGGGGCCGGGTTTCTCATCGCCCTCTTCCTGATGTCCTCGGTCCGTGAAAGGTTGGAGTTGGCCAATGTGCCCCCGACATTCAAGGGCCTCCCCATAGCCTTTGTTACGGCGGGCCTCTTTGCCCTCGCCTTTTTGGGTTTTTCCGGGATGTCCATTTTTTAGATCCGCATTCAGGATCATGGATTGAAGAATCGAAATGACCGTCTGATTCCAATGTATCGGGTCAAACCAAACGGCTTAACGTAAATTTTTATAGAGGGGGAAATACCTTAAGGAGCATTCATGGATCCTGTACTCATAAAACTCGCTCTCGGCGGTCTGGCCGTCCTAGGCTGCATCGGACTTTTTTTCGGCATCGGCCTTGCCCTTGCCGCCCACAAGTTTGCCGTCAAGGCCAATCCCAAAGTTGAAGAAGTCCTGGAAGTCCTTGCCGGGGCCCAGTGAGGCGGGTGTGGCTTCGCCGGGTGCGAAGCCTATGCCGAAGCCGTGATCAACGAGCCTGATGTGCCCCCCAACCTCTGCTTCCCTGGAAAGGCGGCCGTTGCGGAGATGGTGGCCGAAATATCCGGAAAGAAGATGGCTTCCGTTGAAAACGTCGTGGCCGTTGTCCGCTGTTCAAGACAGGAAGGCAAGGTCCGGGAGAAATACCGCTACATTGGGTTCGGCTCCTGCACCGGGGCAAGCCTGGCCTTCGGAGGACCCCAGGAGTGCCCCTATGCCTGCGTCGGGTTGGGCGAATGCGCGGAGGTCTGCCCCTTTGACGCCATCGTCATGAAGGACGGATTCCCCCAAATCGATGTCGAGGCCTGCGTGGGATGTGGGACCTGTGTTCGCACCTGTCCCAAGAAGATCATCGAACTCATTCCACTGAAGGCAAGGGTGTGGGTCCCTTGCAGCACAAAGGATCCCGGGAAGACGGTACGGACCGTCTGCGAAGTAGGTTGCATATCCTGCAGGATGTGCGTAAAGGTCTGTCCCGCCAAGGCCGTTACCCTTGAAGACAATGTGGTGAAGATCGACCATCAGAAGTGCCTGGACTATGGTCCGGATTGCGGCGAGGTCTGCGTTGAAAAGTGTCCCAGGAAGATCTTCAGGGCCTATTCTCCGGCCCGGGAGACACGAGGCAGGCTGGACCTTGAGGCTGCGGCGGGATAGCCCGGCACAAAGTTCCATGGGTACCCCGGTTGGATATCCAAGAGGACATGAGCCGGCACCATGAACCTTTCGAATGCACATGAAGCCGGTGGCCCGGCATTCACCGTGACAACAAAACTGTTGCCATCCCGTTGACGGGGTGGTACATTTACGATCAATTTTTTCGGGAGGCATGATATGGAAATCATGGATCATTTGTCTCGTCAATGCGGGGCTATGAACCGGAGGTCTTTCCTGAAATTTTCAGGTATATTGGGACTGGGTGTTGCTTCAACGGGTCTTATGCCGCTGACTGCTGAGGCTGTGCGGTTCGACAGAAACCTGCATAAGGTATCCAAGACCCGATTGGCCATGGGTACGGTCGTTTCCATGACCCTGATTCACTCATCCAGGGACCAGGCTGAAGAGGCCATGGGACAGGCCTTTCGTGAGATCGACAGATTGACGGGATTGATGAACCGTTTTGATGACGCCACGGCGGTCGGCCACCTGAATCGTGAAGGATACCTCAACGACCTCCCCCCGGAGGTCGCTCAGGTCATCGCCCGTTCCCTCGATTATTACCGAATCAGCCAGGGGACCTTCGATATCACGGTAAAGCCCGTCGTGGATCTCTTTAAGATGAAATTCCAGGACAAAGATCACACCCCGCCCACGGAGCGCGAACTGAACGACGCCCTGAAGCTGGTGGATGCCGGCAGTGTCCAAATGAACGGCCGCAGGGTCTCCTTTGGAAAACCCGGCATGGGGATCACCCTCGACGGCATTGCAAAAGGTTACATCGTGGACCGGGCATCGAGGATCCTCTCCGACGGGGGTATCAAGAATCATCTGATCAATGCGGGCGGGGACATCCGTACAAGCGGAGAAAAGGCGGACAAAAAACCCTGGACCGTGGCGATTCAGGACCCCAAGAAGGAGAAAGACTATCCGGACACCATCCAGATGAGGGACGGTGCCATTGCCACCTCCGGCAACTATGAGGTCTTTTTTGACAGAGAAAAGATGTTCCACCACATCGTGAATCCGAGGACGGGTCTTTCTCCGCAACTGAACACGAGTGTTTCGGTCCTGGCCCGCACGGCCATGGACGCAGACGCCCTTTCAACGACTGTTTTCGTGATGGCACCCCAAAAGGGGATCCAGTTTATCGACAATTTGCCCCGATGTGAATGCTTCATCGTCGCCGATAAGGGGAAGATATTGAAATCTACGGGCTGGAAAGGCTCAAGATCCTAACCCGGACACTCCTGATTTTCATCAGAAATGGAGCAGCCCCCGTCACCTGGAAGATCGGGCTCGGGCCACAGAAAGGTCTCTATTCTTGAGAGGAGGGGACGGAATGTCTTGCGGTCTATGGCGGAGATGGCCACGCCGTTCAAGGACCGGGCCAGGGAGAACGCCTCCTGAGGATCAACACGATCGCTCTTGTTGAGAACCAGGATGCTGGGGATTTTATCCAGATCCAGTTTTCTGAGGACTCCCTCGACAGTAAGGATCTGGTCCTCCATCCTCGGGCTGCTCAGATCCACCACATGGAGCAGAAGATCCGCATCCTTGAGTTCTTCCAGGGTTGCCGCAAAGGCCTCCATGAGATCCTCCGGCAGGTCCCTGATGAAACCCACCGTGTCCGTGATAATGACCTCCCGCTCCCGCGGGAACCTCAGACGTCTGCTGCTGGGATCAAGAGTCGCAAAAAGGCGGTCCTCCACAAACACCCGGCTGTGGGTCAGGGCATTGAGGAGGGTCGATTTTCCCGCATTGGTGTAGCCCACAATGGAGATGACCGGAAGCCTCTTGACGTTCCGGAGTCTCCTTCGATCTTCCCTCTGGCGTTTGATATCCCGGAGTTCCCTGTTCAGCCTGGCGATCCGCTCCCTCACACGGCGCCTGTTGATCTCGAGTTTGGTCTCGCCCGGCCCCCTGCCACCGATCCCGCCTGTCAGCCTGGACATGGCCGTGTTTTTCGTAACCAGCCGCGGAAGAAGATATTTTAACTGGGCCAGTTCGACCTGGATTTTCCCCTCCCGTGTGATTGCTCTTCTCGCAAAGATGTCGAGGATGAGCTGGCTCCGGTCTATAATCTTCAAGTCCGTCAGGTCGGTCAGGGTCCTGACCTGGGCGGGCGTCAACTCATGGTCAAAAATCAGGAGCCCACACCCGGTCTGGAGGCATCGGAGCACCAGTTCTCGAAGTTTGCCCTTGCCGATCAGAAAACGGGGGTGGGAGCGCTTCACGCTTTGGATGACGACATCCACAACTTCCAGATAATTGGAGACGGCCAGTTCCCGCAGTTCTTCCAGGGATTCCTTTGTCTTCCAGACAGGGCCCGTACTCACCCCCACGAGCACGGCCAGCTCTCTCGAATCCAGTTCCCTGCCCTCCCCGGTCCTGGCCAGCTCATCTTCGAGGGACTGGATCAGGTCCGGGAATACCACGTCCAGTTGTCCGATGTCAGGCACCTGGGTGATATTCCACCCTTTTCCCTGGACATTTTCGGGCAGGATATGGGCATAGGATATCGGGCCGGGAATGCCGCCCACTCCCACCTGAACGGTGACCATGAGATCAAGGCCCAGGAGAACCAGATCACTCACGTCTTCCCCTGACAGGGGTTCCCCCTGCAGATGGGTGTGAACACATCGGAGACCTTTAAGCCGACCCTTGCCCGTCCTGAAACGACCCAGGTCCGGTATGAGGATTTGCCTGTTGTCACCCACCACGACATAGGCGACATCCCCCCTTCGGGTGAGCAACAGGGCGATCTGTCTCTGGATTTCATGGGATATGGCGGACAGCTGGCGGATCAGCTCATGGGACACGATCTCTTTCCCGCTGACTCTCCTGCGGTAGAGATTCTGCAGTTGTTTGATCTGGCCGGCCTTAAGGCCGCTTGTCTTGCCGTGTACGCTCTCTATGGCTCAAGCCTCGAAAAGTTTCCTACTGCAGGGGATCCCCATACCGGTCCTCCTCCACGTAGGCCTCAAAACGGGTGCATTCCTTTTTAAAGTAGAGTTTGAAATGGCCCGTTGGTCCGTTCCTCTGCTTGGCCAGAATGATCTCGGCAATGTTGGCGTTCTCTGAAGTCTCGGGATGGTAGACCTCATCGCGGTAAATAAAGGCAATTACATCGGCATCCTGCTCGATGGCCCCACTCTCCCTCAGGTCGGCGAGCTGGGGGCGCTTGTTGGGGCGGTCCTCCACCTTGCGGTTTAGCTGGGAAAGGGAAACCACCGGGACGTTGAGGTCCTTGGCAAGGGCCTTGAGCGATCTGGATATTTCAGACATTTCGAGCTGCCGGGATTCAGCCGATCGGCGTCCCTGGATAAGCTGCATATAATCGACGATAACCATACCCAGTTCTCTTTTCTTGGCAAGTCTCCTGCACTTCGCCTTCATTTCCAGCACACTCAGACCCGAGTCATCATCGATAAAAATGGGAAGAGAGGAAAGGCGATTGGCGGCTTCGGTCAGTTTCAACCAGTCCTGGTCTCTCAAAAAACCCGTCCTGAGTTTTTTGGCATCAATCTGCGATTCGAGACCGAGCAACCGCAACCCCAGTTGAAGTTTGGACATCTCGAGCGAAAAAACAGCAACCCCTTTACCCGTTTTTTCTGCGGTGTGATAACCGACGTTCAGGGCCAGGGCCGTCTTCCCCATACTCGGTCTGCCTGCAATGATAATAAGATCGGAAGGCTGAAGACCGGCCGTCAGGTTGTCGAAGTCCGAAAATCCGGTGGGCATCCCGGTCAAATGCCCCTCCTGTTCCGCTATGCTCTCAAGCTTCCTGAAGCTCCCTTTGATGACGTCTTCCATGGAGCTGAAGCCCTCGCCGATCTTGTCCTCCGCGATATCGAAGATCGATTGCTCTGCCATATCAAGGAGTTCGTCCGTCTCATGCCAGTTCTGGAAACAGGACTCGGATATCACGGAACACTGGTTGATCAGTTTCCTTCGCACGGACAGGTCGCGCACAATCTGGGCATGGTAGGTGATCCCGGCAGAGGTCGAGACGGCATCCACCAGAGAGGCGAGATAGTCAATGCCGCCCGTCTTCTCAAGGAGATCCTTCCGGGTAAGGAACTGGGAAAGGGTAATGAGATCGATAGGTTCGTTATTGTTATAGAGGGAGGTCATCCCCTCGTACAGATGTACATGGGCCTCACGGTAGAAGTCATCCGGCGACACAATGTCCATGACCTGATTCAGGGCCTCATTGTTGATCAAGATGCCCGCCAGGATGGCCTGTTCTGCTTCCAAATTGTGTGGGGGGACCTTTAACGCGGGCGTGACAATCTTTTCCTTTGCTCGGGGCATACACAACCTCATCCCGCCATTGTGGTCTCATTCGCCGGAAGACGCCAAAACCGTTTTCAGAAGCACCATGAGAACCCCGGTGAAGGAATTCGGGACTACTTCTCCGGGACGACCAGGACTTTGATATGGCCGGTCACCTGCGGATGCAGTTTTACGGGGACATCAAATTCGCCGAGGGTCTTTATGGGTTTGTCCAGCAACAATTTTTTCCTGTCAATTTCCACACCCTGGTTTTCGAGTTGCGCTGCAATATCCATGGTCGTTACGGAACCGTAGAGTTTTTCCTCTTCTCCCACCTTCTGGGCTATGGTCACGGTCACTTCGGCCAGGCTCTTGCGCACCTTTTCGGCATCCTCCTTGACCTTCAGCTTCCGCGCCTCAATCTTCGTCCGTTGACCCTCGGTCATTTTGATATTTTGCGCGGTGGCCTCAAGGGCAAGCCCTTTGGGAATCAAATAGTTTCGTGCGTATCCTTTGGATACATCGAGGATATCTCCCTCAAGACCCACGTCGTCTATATTTTGCTTCAAGATAACTCTCATTAAAAAACGTCCTCCGTTACGTTATTCAGTCGCCTTCCTATAATGAATCTTTCTGAAGTCAATCCATTGGTCGAAAAGCCCCACCATGGCCAGACCAATCCCGAAAAAAAGAAACTGAAAAAAGATCAGAAAGTATCCAACCACCCTGAGCCAGGACGGAACACGGTATTTGTTGAAGAAAAAAAGCAACACCGAAAGCCCGTGAAAGACATAGATGACCGACAAGACGATGACGGTGTTGATGGCCAGAAATTTTATCCCAGGAACGGGTAAAAATAAAGAAAAACCGGCCGCGATCAAACCCCAAACCATGCCTTCAGGCGAGGACCATCGGTCAGCCCGCCCGAAACCGGGATACCTCAGATTTGCAATCCGAAACAGGGGCCTGCTGATGACCATGTTCAGCCAAACGGTGAATCCGGCGTAGACGATCACCACGGATGGGTATATCCTGGCGATAAAGGCTATAACGGTCTTGACGAAGGTCTCGGCCTTTTGGTTCTGCTCCGGATCCGAGGCCATTTCAGGATAGATCTGGAGGAGAGAACCCTTCAAATCGTTCTGAAGCGCTTCCTGTATTATGGCTTGGGGACCTCCACCTTTGGTCAATCCAAGCAGGGTGACCATGATGAGACCGACAAAGAGCATCAGAATGGTGCCCCAAAACACGGTGTAGCCGAAGGAAAATCCTCTCTGGTAGGCCTTTGCCAGGATCATCCCCACCACACTGAATTCTACATAGCCAAGGAGTATTTGCGGATACCCCAGGAGATAGGTGAGCACGCCGACGACCACGCCGGCCAAGGCCACGACCTTCAGACCTTCCTGAAGGCCCATCTTGGTAGCATAGTAGAGAAATGGTAATGGTGTGAGGAGACTGAGAAAAGATCCGATAATGGGAATCCGGACCGAGGCCAAAAGCAAAATAACAGCCGAGCAGACACACCCCAATGCATCAACAGATTTCATGTCTCTGACGAAAGGCAATTTCACTCAGGCGCAACGGCCCTGTTCCAAGATTAATCCCGGCTCGTTGACCATTTCACCTGATAGTCGAAGTGGTAAAGGGTAAGAGCGCAATGTTTCTTGCCCTTTTGATGGCAACGGTCAGTATCCTCTGATGCTTCGCACAGTTGCCGGAAATTCTTCTGGGTATAATCTTGCCACGTTCTGTAGTGAAAAATCGAAGGGCCTTTGGGTCCTTGTAGTCAATCTTAATGCTGCTGTCGGCACAGAATCGACAGATCTTTCTCCTGTGAAAAGTCATTTTGCGTCTGGGTCTTGCGAAGGCCATTTTTTATTCTCCTGCAGGTTCTTCTTTTTCGTCATCTTCAGGGTTCGCATCGTGTTCCGCACCCTCCCCCTCTTCTCCGCCTTTTTCGGGTTCGGAAACCTTTTCAGATCTTGCGGTCCGCGCCTTCCTCGCCTCCTCCTCCCTGAGGAGCAATTCCTCGGGGTCCACCTCGTCGGCAAGCTTTACGGTCTGATACAAAAGGATGCGGTCATCAAGCTTGAGGTCCCTTTCGAGTTCGGCTGTCAATGTCGATTGCCCGCAGTATTCGACCAGGACGTAGGAACCTTTGTCGAATTTTTTGACGTCGTAGGCCATCTTCTGGGTTCCCCATTCATCAACCTTGATAAGGACACCCTTTTCCCTCTCAATAAGGCCTTTGTATTTCGCAATGACCTCCTGATAGGTTTCATCAACCAGATTGGGGTTGATGATATATATGGTCTCATAGTGTCTCATAAAACCCTTCTCCTTTCGGACGATTCCCTTCTTTCCCGGGAAGTGTTGGTCCCGCCCCTTAAAGACCACCTTTGACCTTTAAGACCTGAGACGGAACAAGGAGATCCGAAGATCAAAATCAGATCTTTTAACATCCCCCCACTGGGTTGTCAAGTCGTTTCCTCAGGACCTGAACAAGGACATCACGCGGCCGATTCTGCACCCGGCCAGTGACGCGTTCCCGTTTGAAATTTTGCGCAAAATCCGATATAGGGCAGGAGTGGCCTGTCAGGATTACCTGAATATGGGACGAAGCGGACCGATCAATCATTATGGAGGTGCCGTGTGATGTGGGAAAAGGAGATCGCCATAGCCCGTCTTGCCGCTGAAGAAGCTGGAAGAATCCTTGAGGGTATGATGGGCCGTCTGAATAGGGTCACGAAAAAAGGGGAGATTGACCTGGTCACAGAGGCGGACCTCGCTTCGGAAAAAAAGATTATCGAGCTCATCACAGCCCATTTCCCGGAGGACGGAATCCTGACTGAGGAGTCCGGGGAATACCGGAGCCGGTCCAACAGGATTTGGCTTGTGGACCCCCTTGACGGCACCACCAACTTTGCCCACAATTTCCCCTTTTTTGCCGTCTCCATCGCCCTCGAGGTCAGAGAGGAGATCGTCCTGGGAGTGGTTTTCAATCCTCGCATGGATGAATTTTTCGAGGCCGTAAAGGGCGGAGGGGCCTTTCTCAACCACCAGGCAGTCAAGGTATCTCAAACAAGAGGGATGCGTGATTCACTCCTTGCTACCGGATTCCCCTATGACATTCATGAAAAACCCGAAGGTGTTATGGCAAGATTCAGACAAATGGTTGTTTTGGCTCAGGGCATCCGAAGGCCCGGCGCTGCGGCATTGGATCTCTGTTATGTGGCGGCAGGGAGATTTGAGGGGTTCTGGGAAGAGGGGCTGAAGCCCTGGGACACGGCCGCCGGGGCAATCATCCTGTCTGAGGCCGGGGGCCGGTCAAGCAATTACAGTGGTGAGGTCTTTTCTCCATATATGAAGAGCATCGTGGCCTCTAATTCATACATCCACCCGGCCATGTTAAAGGCCCTGGCAGGGTGTGATGCCGATTAGGACCCGCGGCCGGCCCATCGCTTTGAGGAAGCGATTCGTGGCAGAATGCCCGCACCCCTGAGAGAGAAGGGATCACTTTCCCTCAAAGGCCGACAGGGCCTCCTTCTCCAGTTCTTCCTGCCTTTCGGTGTACCGGGGCGAATAATGGAAGAGGGTGAAGCGCCTTACGCCCGCCTCTCGTGCCAAGTCCCCTGCCTCCCTTGCGGTCAGATGGCTCTTTTCCCTGGCCATCTCCCGATCACAATGCAAAAAGGCAGCCTCAATAAATAGATGATCCGCCCCATCAATGAATTGGACAATTTTAGTTCTGTTTTGAGAACTTCCCACAACATCGGTCACATAGCAGATCTTCTGACCCGGAGAGACCTTCGCGACCTCTTCAGCCAGGTCGCCCAATCGAAAACTCCGCCTCTTTCTCATCCCACCCTCATCATAGGCCACATCAAAAGCACTGTCGGGATCCCGTTCTTCATACAGCGCCTTCTTGAATTGGGTCAGCCAAGGCCCGGTGGAGAGTCCCAGCCGCCTGAGCCCCTCCTTGTCGATATTGACGTAAAAATTCTCGATCAACGACAGGCCGAGAGAGTCAATGCGGTGATCCAGGAGGACGGCCTCGATACGAAACTGAGGTTCTTCCAAGAGGGTTGAGCAAAAAGGAGATATCTCCGTTCCCGAAACGGACCTGAACCCCTCTTTGCATTGATATAACCGACTTCTGAGTGCCGTGGGTTCCACCTCGGTTGCCCGGAGCCTGAAATTGTATGGGTAGTCATCCACCAGATTCCATGTATACCCCGCCAGTTTCCCCTCCACATTCCTGAAAAACCCTCGGGGCCCGAAGACATGCAATTCCTTGTCCCGTCCCAGACAGAGCCGGAGAAGGGCGTCGAATCCGACAAAATGATCCATGTGGGTGTGGGACACAAAGACATGGCTCACCTTGAGCAGATCCCGGGCGGAAAGCCCGTGCAGGTCTCCAAGATCAAAAAGGATCGCCCTTCTCTGGAAGAGAAAAGAAATGAATAAACCGGGATCCGATAAGGGTGGATTGATCAGTCTTGGGTGAAAAGATGTCCGCATAGGGTATCATCCGTGTCTTACTGGTCGTTGTCTGTTGTTCCATGGGTTTCAAGATGGTCGAATGTCCGGAATCCATAAATGCTCCCTTTCCAAGTCACATTTCCATCCAGAAATACGTGATTTCTGGATGGAGCGGTCTGCTATCGGCATTCAGCATTCCGCAGGTTGACAAACCCTAGCAGATATGCCATTTTTTGGCAATAACCAACCAAAATCATGAGGCATTCTCCTGAAGTGAGGTTCGCCATGACATTGACCAAGGCAGACATCGTCGAGGATGTGAGGAACAAGGTTCGGCAGGAAAAGACAAAAAAGGAAAGGCAACAGTACCTTTTCCCGGAGTTTGAATTTGACATGGTGCCTCAAAAGCGCGCCAATGCCATGGTGGAGGCCCTTTTCGAGATCATGAAAAAGGCCCTGGAAAGGGGCGAGCGCATCCACCTCAAGGGGTTCGGTCAATTTCTCGTGAGGTTTAAATGGGCGAGGAATGGAAGGGACCCCCAAACAGGGGATCCCATCATTCTTAAATCCCGCAGGGTGGTCACTTTCAAGTGCTCAAAAAGATTGAGAGAGAAATTGAAACACTTGACATGACGATTTCTTGTAGAGGCCTTCCGTTCCATCCGACATCACTGTGCAAAGACAATATCGCCGTCCTTGACGTCCACGCTGACATGATCCCCCTCTGAAACACTGCCTTCGAGGATCTTCATGGCCAGCCTGTCCTGAATGAGATGCTGGATGGTCCTCTTGAGGGGTCTGGCCCCGTAAACCGGATCAAAACCGGTATTGGCCAGGAAGTCCATGGCGGCGTCCGTCAGGTCCAGGGTGATTTTGGAATCCGCGAGGCGCTTGGCCAGGTATCTCATCTGGATACCCACGATCTTCTTGATCTCGTCGGGACCCAGGGCGTTGAAGATGATGATCTCGTCGATTCGGTTTAAGAACTCCGGCCTGAAGGTGTTCTTCAAGGCCTCCATGACCTGTTTTTGCATTTCCGCCTCATCCTTGTGCCGCATTTCGTGAATCCACTGACTGCCGACGTTGGAGGTCATGATGAGAACCGTATTCTTGAAATCCACGGTTCGACCCTTTCCGTCCGTCATCCTGCCGTCGTCCAGAATCTGCAGGAGCGCATTGAAGACATCCGGGTGGGCCTTTTCGATTTCATCGAAGAGGACCACGGAATAGGGATGCCTTCTCACGGCCTCGGTCAGGTACCCCCCTTCGTCATAGCCCACGTATCCCGGAGGCGCCCCGATCAGCCTGGCCACGGAATGCCGCTCCATGTATTCGGACATATCGATACGGACCATGTAGGTCTCATCATCAAAGAGGAATTCCGCAAGGGCACGGGCCAATTCCGTCTTTCCAACGCCTGTGGGCCCCATGAAGATGAAGGAACCGATGGGCCGATTGGGGTCTTGGAGCCCCGAGCGTGCCCGGCGCACGGCATTGGACACAGCGACAATGCCCTCTTTCTGGCCCACGACGCGTTCCTCCAGTCTTTCCTCCATTTTCAGGAGTTTCGCCTTTTCCCCCTCCATCAAGCGGGAGACCGGGATACTGGTCCACTTGGCCACCACCTCGGCGATGTCCTCACTGTCCACCTCTTCCTTGAGCATTTTCTGGTCCTTCTGCAGGTCCGAAAGCCTCCTGTTTTCTTCCTCCAGCTTCTTTTCCAGTTCAATCAGCCTACCGTATTTCAATTCAGCCGCCTTGGACAGGTCTCCCTGGCGCTCGGCGATTTGGGCCTCCGCCTTCGTGGATTCCAGGCGTTCCTTGATTTGCCGGAGCCTGGATATGGCCTCCTTTTCCTGTTTCCAGTGGCCGATCATTCCCTCCCTCCTGGACATCAGGATCCCAAGCTCCTTCTCTATCTTGGCGAGTCTATCCTTGGATCCCTGATCCTTTTCTTTCTTCAGGGCCTCCTTCTCGATCTCCAATTGGGTCATCTTCCGCTGAACATCATCGATTTCCGCCGGCATGCTGTCGATCTCGATCCTGAGGCGTGATGTGGCCTCGTCGATGAGATCAATGGCCTTATCCGGCAGGAATCGGTCCGTTATATAGCGGTGGGACAGGGTTGCCGCCGCCACCAGCGCAGAATCCTGGATCCGCACCCCATGATGGACCTCATACTTCTCTTTGAGTCCACGCAGGATCGAAATGGTGTCCTCAACCGTCGGCTCCTCCACCATCACCGGCTGAAACCGCCTCTCGAATGCGGCATCCTTTTCGATGTATTTCCGGTATTCTTTGATGGTCGTAGCCCCGACGCACCTCAGTTCCCCCCGGGCCAGTGCGGGCTTGAGCATGTTGGAGGCGTCCACGGCTCCCTCCGCGGCCCCCGCCCCCACGATGGTGTGCATTTCGTCGATAAATAGAATAATCTCACCATGGGCGTCCGTGACTTCCTTGAGAACGGCCTTCAACCGATCTTCGAATTCACCGCGGTATTTCGCCCCCGCAATCAAGGCCCCCATATCCAGGGCCACAACCCGTTTGTTCTTCAGGGTTTCCGGGATATCGCCCTGAATGATCCGCTGGGCCAGCCCCTCCACGATTGCGGTCTTGCCCACTCCCGGTTCGCCGATCAGCACGGGGTTGTTCTTGGTCCTTCGAGAGAGGACCTGGATAATTCTGCGGATCTCGTCATCACGACCGATCACCGGGTCCAGGTCTCCCTTCGAGGCGCTGGCTGTCAGGTCCCGGCTGAACCGCTCCAGGGCCTGGTATTTGTCTTCCGGATTAGGATCCGTGATCCGCTGCCCTCCCCGGATATCCAACAGGGCATTCAAGATACTGTCTCTCGTGACTCCTGCAGCTGAGAGTATCCGGCCTGCGGGGCCGTCCTTGTCTTCCGTCACGGCCATCAGGATGTGCTCCAGCCCCACGTATTCGTCTTTCATGTTCTCGGATTCTTGAAAGGCCTTGTCCAGAACGCCCTTTGTCCTGGGAGAGATGTAGACCTCGCCGTAACCCGTTCCCGAAACCTTGGGTATCTTCTCCAGGGCAGCGTCGATCTCCCGGATGAGCTGTTTTTGATTGGCACCGATCTTTCCGAGCATGGGAGGGACAACCCCCTCTTTCTGCTCCAAGATGGCCCTTACAATATGTTCGGGTTCAATCTGCTGGTTGCCGAACCTTTCGGCCAATTGCTGGGCCGTTTGAACAACTTCCTGCGCTTTAAGGGTGAATCGATCAAGCCGCATGCCATATTCCTCCTCTACCACAACGGGGTATTGTCATCGCCGACGCCTCGTCTTCTTATTGCGCGGCACCTTGACATTTCCAAACGAGGTGGCCCAAATGACCCACTTCGTTGTAAGTTCTTAATTTAAACAGGTTATTTGATTTTAATTAAAAATATGCTCAAACATAGAAATGTCAATATTCGGGAGGCCTTTTTGTGCGGAGATACAGGGTATGGTATAGGGTGGAAGCAAGGCAGGTGCCAGGCCCTTCGATATCCCCTCCCGCGGGAGATCATGGTTCCTCCGACCTGTCTCTGATAATACCGGACACCTTGTCTTCCAGGGACTTGACCTCCTCGACAATGATGCCGAGATAGGTCCTGATTGGGTCATCTTCCCGGGTCTTTTCATAAAGCCTTCTGGAGAATCCCCCGACGACTGCGAGGGAATTCCTCACTTCATGGGCCACCCTATTGGCCATTTTGCCGATGGCGGCATCCTTTTCCGCTTCGATCAACTGTCTGTTCTTTTCTTCCAGTCTTTCGGTTCTCTCCTGGACCTTTTTCTCCAGACCCTGGCTGAAATCATAGATTTCTTCATACAATTGTGAAATCCGGATGGCCATGCCGATCTGGCTGCCGATTACGGATATGACGTCGTTGTAACGGCTGTGAAAGTAATTTTTCTTGCGGGAACAATTGCTCACCACCCCGATGGTCTTCCCCTCTACAACGATGGGATTCAGGGCAAAGGATCCCATATCCCGGCACAGATTATCCCGCATGGATCGAGATTCGGCCGCGCTGACGGCGTCATTGACGATGATAATCTTACCGGTGAGAAAGCACTCTCCGGCATAGTTGCCGAAGTTGGGCTTCTGATCGGCCTGTTTGAGAGTCTCTTCGTTTAAGCCCTGCTGGCTGAGAACTCTCAGCACCCCGTCTTCATCGATGAGGCGGATTGCGCTGGCATCCAGCCGAAACTCTCTCATGAGAAGATCGACAATGGCGTCCAGGACCCCCTGCAGATGGAGCAGGGAAGAGACAATACGCGAAATTTCAAAAACAATGCGCAGTTTCTGCTCATCTTCGCGGACACGTCGCGAAATCCGCCTGACCATGGCCCCGATCGTTTGAACGACCTCATCGGCTTCATCTTCAGGCTTCACAACCGCCCCCCGATCTATCATCTCCAGCCGTTCAAGCATATCCTCCTTGTTTTTTCTATCGAAAAAACGGCTCAAGGCAATGGATGCCGTTCCCGATAAGATCACCGCCGAAAAGCTGGCGAATAGAAACAGGTAAAAATGACGCGGCTTTTGAAGGAAGATCATACCGCAGACAACAAGGGGCACAACAGCCATAAACATGACGGCAAGATAGGACAGAAGCAGTCTTTTTCGAGAGGTCATATCCAAACCTCATGATCTTCAGGGATTTGTCCACAGGGCCGGCTTGAAAACACAGGCCTGAAAGCATGGGGCTGTCGTAAAGGAGCTGTATTTCCCAACCGCAGAAAAAGGCATCTTCCACAAGACAAGAGGGCTTGCAGCGAGAGGACGAAACACTGTGATTAAATGACGCCTGGCGGCTTCTATCCGCCCGACCGTTTGAGACGCGTTTGAGATAAGGCACCCCTTTGATGTTTGAAAATCGACGTTTTTTTACATTGAAAAGGTAAGGGTTGGTTTTTGATGACGGCATATGACCCCACTTTTAAGTTACACGAGCCTGGAGACGAATTCAATAAAAAGACCTTTGTCATTGAAAAGAGCAACACCGGACCGCAGCAGGATCGGCTACCCGCTTTTCATCCGGCAATACACGATTCCTGGATGGAGCGCTCTACCTTCAGCATTGAGCGCCCAGCCTTTGCGTGGCTTTTTCTGAACTTGATCGCCGACAGCTTTCGTCGGCAGGAATCCATGGATACCCGTTTCCGGACGAGACCTCCCTGAGCCGCAAAATTCCAACCGCTGTTGACGCGCAAATTTTGTTGGCTTATCATTGAGGTCCGAAATAGGTCGATTTTCCATAACACTTTAGGCTTTCGAAAATTAACCCATTACGGAGGGGCCATGGGAATCTCTTTTCAAAAACGAAAAATCGGTGCCCGGATTTCCGCATAGGAACCAGGTTTCAGGCGGACGGAGCCCCACCCGGGAAAAGCCATGAATATCAAGGCGTGATAGCTGTTGACATAGGCCCGCCGTCCGCCTACGCTGCCCCGGACATGTTCGTCTTTTCCATGGGCCTTCGTTTTTGAAAAGAGACTCCCATGGCCCAAATTGACGGGCTTTTTCAAACGGCTAAACTCATACGATTTTCCACTCCGCCTCGGTCAAATCAGGCCGGCGGCGGTGAAAAACAATCATCTTTGCACCGAGGTTCCCTCCCATGCAGAGGAGAGTCGCATGACCACGCGGAAACCCTGTTCCTTTCGATCGCCTCTCAAACTTATGATGAGCATAGTACCCGTCGCCGTCGCACTCCTATGCGGGACCTTTAACATTCCATGCCCGAATGCCGGGACATCGAATCTATCGATTCAGATCGGAGAGATCCTTGCGCGTAAGATCACCACATCATCGAGGCCCCAAAATTCCGCCTGCAGAAAAGGACTCCTTTGCGGTCCTGAATCCTTTCTGAAATTTTACACAGAGCGCGCCTTTCGCCCGGCCTGGAGCGGTGATCAAGGCCCCCTGACACAGGCGGCGGATCTCGTAAAGGAGCTTCATGGAGCGGTCCGCCATGGGCTGGAACCCCGTGACTATCATCTGGCGGATATTGAAGGCCTGCTGTATAAAACCGATCTATGCCGGAAAATGGGAAGCACATTGAATCCGGATCATCTTGCCGATTTGGACCTCCTGTTGACCGACGCATTCCTGCTCTACGCATCCGACCTGCTGACGGGCCGTGTCGACCCGGAGACAATCCAGCCGGGATGGTCGATAAAAGGCCGTGAGGCGGATTGTGTGACCGTCCTGCGGGATGCCCTGGAAACAGACGGAATTGAGACGGCATTGCAAGTCCTTAGCCCACAGCACGATGTCTACATGGGGCTGAAAGAGGCCCTCTTACAGTATCGAGGCATCAAAGAAATGGGCGGATGGTCTGAAATCTCTCCGGGACCAAAAATGGAGACGGGCGATCAGGGCCTGCGGGTGAGTGCTCTGCGCTCCCGGCTGATCGTTTCCGGTGATAGGGAAAAATCGCTCGATGAGGATAACGCCGTTTTTGACGAAGAACTGGAACGTGCGGTCAGGAAATTCCAGGAAAGACACGGGTTGACTGTTGACGGCGTTGTCGGACCTGCTACGTTGAGGGCGATCAATGTGCCTGCGGATGAACGAATTCATCAGATCATATCAAACATGGAACGATGGCGCTGGCTTCCCCAGACCCTGGGCCCCCGCTATGTGCTCGTCAATATAGCGAATTTTGAACTGACGATCGTTGAAAACGGCCTGAAGGTCATGACAATGCCCGTTGTGGTCGGCCGGGATTATCGTCACACTCCTGTTTTCACAGGGGAAATGACCTATATTGAACTCAACCCCTATTGGCATATCCCACGGAAGATCGCCCGGGAAGACATCCTGCCCAAGGTGAAAAAGGACCCTGCGTATCTGGCCGGACAGGGCATACGGGTATTTGAATCATGGGATGACGATGCAGAAGAAATTGCTCCGGAAGCAATTGACTGGTCACGGGTCGACCCTCACAACCTCACCTTCAAGTTTCGTCAAGATCCGGGGCCGACTAACGGCCTTGGCCGGGTAAAATTCATGTTTCCAAATAAATATGAGGTGTATCTGCACGACACACCGGAGAAGGCCTTGTTCAAAAAGGTCAGGCGCAATTTCAGTTCGGGCTGTATACGCGTCGAAAGGCCGGTTGACCTGTTGGTCTACCTTTTGAGGGATGATCCCCGCTGGAGGCAAAAAGACATCATCGAGGTACTCGAAAGAGGCGAAACACAAATTATAAAAATTTTAAAACCGATTCCGGTCTACCTCTTATACTGGACCGCATGGTCTGATCCGGATGGCCGTGTCCATTTCAGGGAGGATATCTACGGACGTGATACCCCCCTCATCAGGGCGCTCCTGGCAGGTCCACCACCACCCGATCGCTGAGGCATGAAAAGCCCCTGCGGCACAGGACCGCTCACCCTGTTGGACCTTTCCGTTCCGGACGGGAACGGTGGTGTGCCCGGTCCTTGACGCGTCCGGCCCCGTAGTCGCTACCAGGAGCGTACCGGCCCGACGTCGACGTGGATGAAGTCAGATCGAGGGTAATACCCGACGCCACCGGCTCTCAGGCCCTTCGCCGTCCGGTTCATTTCGGGAAGAGGGCAACCGGGAACGCGGATATCTATGGCCTTGCCCTTCATGTGGTAACTGTTCTTGGCAACGCCCCCGTTCTTTGCGCGAAGAAGGGCGTTCGTCCCGGGCGATCGATACCCTGAAACAATGTGGAAGGCATGCCTTGGTCTGAGCTTCACCTTCATGGCATACAGCAGATCCAAAAGCCGTGTATTGATGGGCTTGATGTCCCCGGACCGGTGGTCCCGGAGAATACGGTTGATGTCGCTGAGGGCCGGCGCAAGGTACTTCCCATCGGCCCAGTATGTGGCATCGAGCGATTCGCCGGTGTGGGTATTATAAAAGGAGAGCGTTCTTTTGGGAAAAGAGGACATCTTCACGGCGGCCAGACACAGGTGAGGCGCCATTCCTGATGCAAGGGTCAATATCCCCACACTCAGGAATCTGCGTCGGGAAAGGCCATGATTCATCCGCTCATTATCGTCAAGTATGGAAGACATGTGGAATATTGTGCAGCCTTCAGTATGGAAAAGTTGACACTTACAACGCAAAATCAATCAAAACATGCAAAGTCCTTCGCTGTGGACGGTATAAGCAAGAATCATTCCAGATTACGACATCCCCACCCCATGTTACAGACCCGTATGAACTCTTCTAAAGTATTTCCTCAACTCTGTCAACCCTCGTACCCCGGTCCATGCCCGGTCTTTGTATGCATTCTGATTGACTTGGATTAAAACATCGTTTAAAAGGCAGATTCGACGACCATTTCGAGTCCAAGGCGGAGACGGAGAAGGAAAACGGTGCGGCACAGGAGCAAATCGTGACGGCGAAGCACACCATGCAATCCCTTTTCCCATCCAGCAGGGCGGGGACCAACGCCCTGTGCCTGGCCAGGATCAGCGTCAGGGGCATTGTTCAGGGCGTCGGCTTCAGACCTTTTGTCTACAGAATGGCCACCCGGCACGGTCTGAAGGGCTGGGTCTGCAATACCTCCCAAGACGTGAAGATTGAGGTCGAGGGAGGAGAAGGAGTCATTCGCAGCTTTCTCGACAAGCTCCTTTCCGAGGCCCCGCCCCGCTCCCAGATTGAGCATGTGGACTGCACCCGCGGAGAAACCGTGGGTTATGAGGGCTTCGAGATCCTCGAAAGCCTCTCCGAAGAAGGACAATACCAACTCGTCTCACCGGACATCGCCACTTGCCCGGATTGCGAAAGGGAACTCTTTGATCCCCGGGACCGTCGATACCGCTATCCCTTCATCAACTGCACCAATTGCGGCCCCAGATTGACGATCATCAAGGATATTCCCTATGACCGGCCCAATACGACGATGCACCCCTTTCACATGTGTCCTGAGTGTCAGAAGGAATACAATGATCCCCTCGACCGCCGTTTCCATGCCCAGCCGGATTGCTGCGGCTCCTGCGGGCCTCAGCTCGTTCTCACCGAAAGGGACGGCCGTCCCATACCCTCCAGGGAACCCGTCCTGGAGGCCGCCCGACTCATCAATGCGGGAAAGATCATCGCCCTGAAAGGCCTGGGAGGTTTCCTTCTGGCCTGCGACGCGGGCGACGAGGAGGTTGTCTCAGTCCTGAGACAGCGGAAACAGAGGTCCTCCAAGCCTTTTGCCCTGATGATGGAGGACATCGAAGAAATCAAGAGATACTGCCACGTCAGTCCGGAGGAAGCGGCCCTGCTCAAATCCCCCAGGGCCCCCATTGTCCTGCTGAGGCTCAGGGATGACATACCCGCCCTGGGAGGGGTTGCGCCCAATCTCGATACCCTCGGGGTCATGTTGCCTTACACCCCTCTTCACCTCCTGCTCATGAGGGCGGTCAAAGGCCCCCTTGTCATGACGAGCGGCAATATCAGCGAAGAACCCATCGTGGGCGACAATGAGGAGGCCCTGAAAAAGCTTGGTCCTATTGCAGACTTTTTCCTCATGCACAACCGGGATATCTTTGCCCTTTGCGACGACAGCGTAACCCTGATGGAAAAGGGTCGTGTCCGGGTTTTGCGGCGCGCGCGGGGATATGCCCCCCAACCCATCCGGCTCCCCTTTGATGCAGGCCGGGTGCTTGCCTGTGGGGCCCATATGAAAAACACCTTCTGCATCACCAAAGACCGTTATGCCTTCATAAGCCAGCACATCGGCGACCTGGACAACCTGGAAACCCTTACGCATTTTGAAAAGATGCTGGATCTCTATAAAAGGCTTTTCCGGCTGACCCCCCGGATACTGGCCCATGATAAACACCCGGACTATCTGTCTACTTGTTTTGCAAGGGAAATCAGCCGGAAGGACCCTTCTCTTGAACTTGTCCCCATCCAGCACCATCATGCCCATGTGGTCAGTTGCATGGTCGAAAACGCTGTGGACACTCCGGTGCTCGGCGTGGCCTTTGACGGCACCGGTTACGGCGATGACGGTGCGATCTGGGGGGGAGAATTTCTCCTGGCGGATTACCGGGGGTTCAGGAGGCTGGCCCATCTTGAATATGTGCCCCTGCCCGGGGGAGATGCCGCTGTGAAAAGGCCGTGGCGAATGGCCGTCAGCTACCTCGTCACCCTCCTGGGGGAGAAGATACGTGAGCGGGAAGTCGATATTTTCAGCCTCGTGGATCCCCTGGAACTGGAACTGACGGTAACTCAGATCCGCAAGGGCATCAATTCGCCCCTCACCTCGAGCGCCGGTCGTCTTTTCGACGCCGTCTCAGCGCTGATCGGGATACGGGATACGATCGATTACGAAGGGCAGGCGGCCGTCGAGCTCGAAGTGGCCGGCAACAGGACAGCAGGTCCGGGGCTTCACTATCCCTTCGAGATCAGGGAACAGGGCAAGATCAAACAAATCGGTCTCAGGGAAATCTTTCTCAATATCCTTAATGACCTTGACGCGGGCGTGGATAGGGGCTTGATATCCTTTAAATTTCACCATACCGTGGCCTGGATGATTGCGACCGTATGCGCTCAACTGTCCCGAGAGACCGGCATCGATCTCGTCACCCTGAGCGGCGGTGTCTTTCAAAACCGGTGGCTCTTGAGGCTTGCCTCATGCTCTCTGGAAGAGATGGGCCTGAGGGTATTGACTCACAGCAAAATCCCCTGTAATGATGGCGGCATCTCACTGGGACAGGCCGTGGCCGCCCATTTTGTCATGGACACCTGAGGCCTCCTCAATTTTGTTGAGGACTAAAAAGACCAGTCCGGGAGCTTCGGAACGTAAGAAAGGGTGCATGATTTCCTTTCGAATTTTTCAAAGGGCTGAGGTGTTACAGTTTCAGGTACCAAAAAAGCAGCGGCACATTCCATTTTGGATGTGTT
>JBMNCO010000109.1:0-23166 GCA_049366815.1 Desulfatiglandales bacterium
GGGAGGCCTTTAAAAAGCTGGCCTGAGCATCACTTGATTCAATGAGGGACGGGATATAAGAAAATCCCATCCCTCTTTTTATGCGCCCGTTCGCCTCCCGCTTTCTCATGGCAGATCCTGTAGTGTCCTGTCAGGATTTTTTTCAAGCCTCCTGGATGCCAGGTGAACGGTCCGTGGGGATCTCGATAAATACATCCAAAACCCTGATGGGACACACCACCGTCACCAAACAGGGCGATGTCTCCCTGTCACTCCGTTAACGGCTTTTTCAGGAAGAATGAGAACACCATGCCTGCCAGGGACAAGCCGCCTGCGACCAGAAAGGGGATGGAAAAGGACTGGCTCACATCGGCGAGATACCCTCCCAGGGCCGGGCCGATCGCCTGGCCGATCCCGAAGAAGAGGGTAATGAAACCAAGGCCTGCGGGGGCCAGCCTTGGCCCTACAAAATCACCTGCCGCAGCGGCCATGATGGTGGGAATGCTCCATGCCGTCAACCCGAACAGGATGGCAGAAAGGTAGATTCCGAATTTCATCCGGATCAGGGCGTAGATGACATAGGAGAGGCCAAGTACCAGGTATGCGAGGGCGGCGCCCCTGCTGCGGCCGATTTTGTCCGATATCCCGCCCCAAATCACGCCGCAAAACATGCTTAAGCCGCCGACCATAGCCCAGAGGCCGCCGGCCCAGGCCTGGCTGTATCCCATTTCCTTAACCAGGTAGGCTGCAAAAAAGACCATGTAGATAATGTAAGAGATGCCATAGAAAAAATAGGTCACACCAAGATACCAGACCGAACCCATTTTGCAGACCTGGGTCCAGTCGGTGGAAGAGATCTTTTTTCCGCTCGAAGCGACGGACTGTCCCTCATACTTGGCTCCGACCTGCGTCAACCCCTTCTCCTCGGGCCGGCTGCGCACGAATGCGAACACGATCCCCGAGACGACGAGGACCAGCCCCCCCAAAATGTACCAGGAAAAGCGCCAGCCTTCGGGGCCGTAGGCACCCAGAATGGGCGGAACGATGAGGCCCGATATGAGCGTGCCGGCCCCGATGCCTCCGGAGACGATGCCTGTAGCGAATCCTCGTTTATGCATGGCGAACCAGGCCGATCCCAGGGCCATGGCGGGCACATAGGATGCCCCGTTGCCGAGACCCGTGAGAAGACGCATGACAAATGCGTAACCGAAGGAATTGGCGAGACCGGTGAGAATCATGGTGGCCCCCATGAGAATGAGGGCCAGGGTGATGACAATGCGTGTTCCGAAACGGGCGGCCAAAAAACCGCCGATAATGGCCATCGTGAGATAGCCGATAAAATTACCTGTGCCGAGCAGTCCCAGTTGGGTATAGTCAAACTGAAGGCCGTCTTTCATGGCAGGCAGGATAATCGTGTAGGCCATCCGCCCAAACCCGTGGGCGGCAATCGTGGTCAAGAGGCCCATAAAAATGACAATCCATCCGTAATGAAGTCTGCTTCTTCCCATCCTGTCCTCCTTTTCTTGCCCGAAGCAACCGGATCCTGAGGTTTAGCGTGTCTCTTCCACAACCATCTCAATACCAACAGAAAGACCCTTGTCTTTCTTTACTCCCATTTTCGATATAGGAGGTTTCATAAAGAGAATTTCATTACGGTTTCAGCCTTTGTCAGGTTTGTTTACTACAGATCCTCCCCGTAAAAATACAGACCAAATTTTTCATAACTTCCTGCCGCATATTTTCAGTGCTTTCCAGCGTTCTGGGCTCAAAGATTTCTGATTTGATAATGATTGGGCCCATCCTGACAGGAATCACGCCCCAAAGAGGAAAAACAGAGACTAAGCAAACCATAAATCAAAATGCTGTTGGTGTCAAAAAATCATTAAATTCTGAGGTAAAAATCCGTCCGTATCGAAGGTCAGATTACGCGGGAAAGGACGCGGCTTTGTTTTGTCCCATATTATTTCATCAATACAGCCTTTGCAGAATCCTAGCCGGAAACGGTTGATATTTATTGCCCTTCCGATCCATTTGACGGTTTGAATTGGCTCTGGTAACCTAGATGGGAACCATCCAGAGATGAGGGTGCGAGCAGGTGTCAATTCTTCGCATTCTTTGGATGTTCACTCCCGATGCTACGCTGCAGTCACCCGCTTTCACAAATGTGAAATTCTTCGTAAGCCTAAAGGGATCAATGATCACGCATCCCCCCGCGTTTGTGAACAAGTCACTCCGCAGATGGACGCAGGAGTTTATAAAAGGGCCCTCTGTGGGTGAAAACGATTGGAAAAGGAGAATGATCGCAATGCCCGTAAAATCAGATTGGGAGAAAAAAATCATTCCCGCCGAGGAGGTTCTGAAGAAAATCAAGCCGGGGATGACCATTTTTCTTGGAACCGGTGTTGCCGAACCCCGCACACTGGTCAAGAGTCTCATGGAAACTATGGACGGGAATCTTCAGGATCTCGAAATCATACAGCTCTTGAGTTTTGGGGACGCCGTCACCGTTGGAGGAACATACGCCAGGAAATTCAGGCTCAAGACCTTTTTTGCCGGTTGGATCGCCCACGAGGCCATCACCGCAGGTCACGTAGATCTCATACCTTGCCGATTCTCTCGAATTGCCCAACTCTTGGAGTCAGGGACGATGAACATAGACGTTGCATTTGTACAAGTCACCCCTCCCGACGAAAACGGTTATAGCAGTCTGGGGGTGGCTGTTGATGTTGCAAGGCAGGCCATGGAACAAGCGACTCTTGTGGTCGGGGAGGTCAATGAACGCCTTCCTCGTACATTCGGCGCCACGTTTGTTCATGTGGACGACTTCGATTTTCTTGTCAAAGCCACAGAACCACCCATCACCTTCCCCCGCGTCCCCGTGGATGAGGTTTATGACAAGCTTGGGAGGAATGTGGCCTCCATCATCCACGACGGAAACTGCATCAGTTTCTCCTTGGGCCCCTTGTTCGAAGGGATGCTTCCACACCTGGCCAGAAAACGCGACCTCGGGATACACACATCCCTCTTTACGGACGTGGCCATGGACCTTGTCAAGTGTGGTGCCGCCAGCAATCGCCGCAAGGGCTATTTCCGGGGTAAGTCTTTAACCTCCTATGCCATCGGCACCGAGGAGCTGATGCGCTGGATCCATCTCAACCCTCTCGTCGAGTTTCAGCCCCTGGATATCGTCGGAGATCCAAAAAGAATTTCCATGAACGACAACGTCATCCTGATTATGCCGGCGAGAAAGGTAGACCTTATGGGTGATATCGCCCTTCACAGCGGAAGAGGAGAATTTGGGGCCGGTCCCGGCGAATTTCAGGAGTTCTTCCGAGGTGTGAGCATGTCTGAGGGCGGTCGGATCATTTTCGCCCTCCCCAGTCGCAACTCCAGAGGTGAATCCAATATCCTCCTTTTCCTTGGCAACCTGCCAAGTCAGGTCTCCATCCGGGAAGTGCTTGATTTGGTCGTGACGGAATATGGGGTGGTATCCCTGATCGGAAAGACGGTCCGGGAACGCGCCCTTGCCCTGATCGACATAGCCCACCCTGATGATCGGGCCGGACTGGTCGAGATGGCCAAAAAAAGCCACATACTCTATGCGGATCAGGAATATCTTCTTGAATCTGTCCGTCTCTATCCGGATGAACTGACCGTTATCCACACCTTTGAAGACGGCTTAACCGTGCGATTTCGAGCCATTAAACCTTCGGACGAGGATGGCGTGCGGAAGTTGTTTTATCGCTCGGACGATCAATCGAGGTATTTTCGTTATTTTTCCCCCGTAAAAACCATGCCCCACGCCAAAGTGCAGGAATATGTCAATGTCGATTACAGACAAGCCCTTTCCATTGTCGGCCTCATCGGTGAACGGGGAGGGGGGCAGATCATTGCCGAGGCGCGCTATGTGCGCTTCCCGGAACGGGCTTTTGCCAATTTGGCCTTTTTGGTGGATGATGAATACAGAAACAAGGGCATTGCAACCTTCATGTTTCGAACACTGATCAATTTCGCCCGGAAAAAGGGTATTGAAGGTTTTGAAGCAGAAGTCCTAGCCACCAACACCCCAATGCTGAAGGTCTTAGAAAAAGGACCATACCCCTTTCAAGTGGAGCAGGTCTCTGATTCACTAAGGCTGATTGTTTCCTTCGAGAAGAAAAACTGAATTTCAAGAATCCCTGTTCACCTTTCTTCTCGACCCCGCGGGGGGATCGACACGGATTTCAGAATCGTTTTACAGCACGCTCAACAATTTGCACTTATTGTTGGTAATTTTTATCGATGATCAGGAGATCATGTCCAAGGCCCAGGAATTTGAGGACAGGGTGAACCTGATGAGAGATGAGATGCGGGGGAATTATATGATCCGTATGCAAAGCGGGGTCTGCAGCATCGATCCCGGCCTGATCCTGGTCGACATGCTCGCGGCTTTTGAGAAGATGGGGGATTACTGCTACAATATCGTGGAGGCCTTGGCGGGGATCAAATAGTCACAAAACTCCTTTCCAAAAAGTGCGGCACCCGGGCCGGGTGCCGTATGTCTCACAAAATCGTGCAGCGTTTTTTAGAATAGCCCTTTGACCTTACCCGTTTTGACATCTACGTCCACGCGGCGGAAGGCCGGATTAGAACTGGTTCCCGGCATCAGGCTGATGGTCCCGGCGCAGGGACAGAGGAATTTGGCTCCGGAATAGATCAGCACATCGCGGATGGGGAGGGTCCACCCGGTGGGAACGCCCTTGACGGCCGGATCATGGGTGAGGCTCAGATGGGTCTTGACCATCATGGTGGCGTAATCATCGTACTTGGGATCCTTCTCGAGCATCTTGGCCTTTGCCTCGGCCTCGGGTGTCCATGAAACCCCCTTGGCACCGTATACGACCTTGGCAATCTTCTCGACCCGGTCACGGAGTTTCATCTCGAGGGGATAGAGGAATTTGAATTTATTCTTTTCCTCGCAGGCCTCTTTGACCGCCTCGGCGAATTCTACGGCGCCGTCACCGCCGTCCGCCCAGTGTGTGGAGACCGCGCACCGGGCACCGGCGGCCTCGGCGGCGTTTCTCACCGCTGCGATCTCCGCCTTGGTATCCGTATGGAAGGCATTGATACAGACCACGGGATTGATCCCGGCCTTGCGGATGGTATGGATATGGTGCACCATGTTGGGGATCCCGGCCTCCACCAGCTTCAAATTTTCTTTGGTGTAGGCGGCATCGAGATCAATACCGGCCACCACTTTGGGCCCCCCACCGTGCATCTTGAGGGCACGTATCGTGGTGGTCAAGACCGAGACGTGGGGCTTGAGACCACTGTAACGGCACTTGACGTTCCAGAATTTTTCAAACCCGATGTCCGCGCCAAAACCGCTCTCGGTGACATGATAATCGAAGAGTTTCAGACCGATGCGATCCGCAATGATGGAAGACTGGCCGACCGCGATGTTGGCAAAGGGACCGGCGTGTACCATGCAGGGCTGATACTCGGCCGTACACATCAGGGTGGGATTAATGGTGTTTCGCATCCAGGCCGTCATGGCGCCGCCGACCTCAAGATCCTTGGTGGTCACGGGTTTCCCGCTCTTGTCGAAGGCCAGGGTGATTTCATCCAGGCGTTTCCTGAGATCGGGCAGGTCCTTGATGATGGAAAGGATAGCCATCAACTCGGAGGAGACGGCAATACCGAACTTGGACTGCATGGTAAACCCATCGTACCTCCCACCCATGCCGATGACGATGTTCCTCAGGGACTGGGCGCAGTAATCGATGATCCAGCCGAACTCCACGCGGGTCGGATCGATGTTCAACCTCTTCATCTTTGTCAATCGCTTGAGCTGTTCGTCGTTGTAATTCCTCTCGTGCTGCATCCGCGCGGTCAGGGCGACCATGGCAAGGTTGTGTGCGTTCATGATGTCGTTGATGTCACCCGTCAGCCCCATCGAAAATTCCGTCATGGGAATGAGCAGGGAATTGCCGCCGCCTGCGGCCGTTCCCTTGATATTCATTGTCGGGCCGCCGGAGGGTTGGCGAAGGGAGCCACCCACGTTGAGACCGATTTTTCCCATGCCCTCCATCAGCCCACAGGAGGTCGTGCTCTTGCCTTCTCCTAAAGGGGTCGGGGTAATGGCGGTGACCTCGATATACTTGCCATCCGCCTTATTCTCGAGCCGTTTCATTATCTTCATGAAATCGAGTCTCCCAAGCCTCCCGTAGGGAATGACCTCATCTTTTTCAAGGCCGAGCCTGTCTTTCCATTCCTCAGGGGTCGGCATCTTTTTCTCCGCCGCCTCGGAAATCTGCCAATCCTTCATTTTCACTGCATTGTAGGCCATACGCATTCTCCTCCTTTATCAAATGTAGGTTGGATTTGATTAAGTCCGGGCAAAACAGGCAGCGGCCCATGACGGACTTAATTTCAATGGTGATGAATCGTCATCCAGAAAGAGGTCTTGAGGCATTTGCATAGTGCTCTTATGAAAAAATAACCGAAAAGAACAAACCTCTTAAAGGAAGTAAAAATCAAAGGATAGGCAATACGTGATTAGATTATATTCCGGGCCCCCGATATTCACACGTCACGGGTTTATCATATCGCATGTTCGAGGTCGAAAACAAAAAAACCAAGATTTTTCTCGTCGCGTGAGGGTGTCTCTTACTGAGTATTGCAGTGTCTCCAGGTTCTCAGGGTAGGTTCGATCTTGGTACGAGAACTATTTTTTATCAGAAAAAAGACAGGCCGTCAAGCCATATGAAGCTGTTCATTGATATCCTCCGACAGTCCGTTTTCTTCTGTGGTCAAAGTATGGGGACCGCCTCCTTCGTGCGTCCCGTGCGGATAAAAGGATAGGGCTCCCGCCACGAAGCCCATGAAGAACTCGAAGACAAAACAAAAAGTATGAATTTAGCCCTTTCCACTAAATGTATGGATATCATGATTTCCTTTCGAATTTTTCAAAGGACTAACGTGTCACAAAAGACGACGCTTCACCCGCCCGCGATCATGGGAATCAAAATCACCTCTGCATTGTCGGGCACCGGAGTCCTTTCGAAGTTGGGCAAGGAGACAGTCTCGCCGTTGATGGATACGACCGCGTAGGGGTACGGGTCGCCCACTGTCCTGATAAGGTCGGCGACCGTCATCCCCTCCTGCCAGGGGATCTTTTTGTCCTTGACCCTGATCACCGCTCCACGCCCTTTTCCCTGAGCAACCCCAGGACCTCCGGGAAGTCTATGCCCAAACGCCTGACCGTCTCGAGCGTGGGGATGCCGTCATTTGTCCATCCCCTGCGTTTGTACACCGCCCCCTTGA
Source organism: Desulfatiglandales bacterium (assembly GCA_049366815.1). Taxonomy (GTDB): domain Bacteria; phylum Desulfobacterota; class DSM-4660; order Desulfatiglandales; family HGW-15; genus CAYNYM01. The sequence goes on from JBMNCO010000109.1 coordinate 7,285, forward strand.
GCTTTTCGTACATGGCCTCGCGGAACTTCCGCAGGAGACGCACCTTTTCCTCCGTGCTCTTGTCGCCGATATCCACCCCATGATCTTCCGTGAGCTGTTTATCATATCGCTCGGCTCTTGATGCATATTCGACCGCTGTCACGGGTCCCATCGCACGGTAGGGAAGATCATCGTGTTCACGCCGGCCGAAACCCATTTTCAAATTGAAGATACGCTGGAAATTGTAAACGGCTTCACTCATGGCGATGATGCCCTCCGGGGTGACCCGGCGGCCTGTCACGGCCGTAAAATACTCCGCATACCATTCGACATGCCTTATCACCTTGGCGGGTTCCGGATTATCCTTATTGTCCTCAGGCACGATATCGTTCCACGGGAGCTTGCAAAGCCCGCACAACCCGAACCAGGTTCGAAAGAGCGGGAACCAGTGAAGGGCCTCGGCCTTCTGCTCAAAGGTGGGCATGAAATTGTGTACCATATCGAGAAAGATCAACCATGCCTCGTCATGCTGTGGGCCCTTGAGGGCCAGACCATAGCCGCCCTGCTGGGCCAGGGACTCCTTGGTCATGTACTCGGAAAATTCAAGTCCCTTGGATTCCATGCCGATATCCCGCAAGAAGAGGGCATCGGCCCCATAGTCTCTGACAAAGGTCTCCTTCATCTTGCGGATTCCCTGACCCACGATCTTACCGAATCCGTCTCCTGTGGCCATTTGGTGAATGAGTTCCAAGGCACTCACCCTGTTGCCGAAAGTAAGGTCCAGGCCTCCCGTATGGGCTTCATTGATCACGCCCCGCTCAAAGCATTCCATGACAAAGGCCATGGAGGTGCCCACCGAAATCGTGTCCAGGCCGTAAGCGTCACAATAAAAATTGATCTCGATGATGGTATAGGGATCGAAGATGCCGATATTCGAACCGCACCCGGCAATGGTCTCGTACTCAGGCCCGTCTACAAAGACCCTCATCCCCCTGAAAGGACCCGTCATGGGGACGAAATCCTTCACGCCGTGAGAGCAGGCGACCGTACATCCCATCCAGCAGCCGTCAAAGCAGGGGTCGAAAATGTGCCGGTAAACATCTTTTCCCACATTGTTTGCCCCGGGGTGTTGACCATACTGGAAGTTGTAGGTGGGAAGGAGGTCAAAATCGTTCATAATCGAAACAAGGTGTGTCGTTCCGACTTTTGACATTTCGTTCTGCTTTGGATCGAGCTCGCGGATTTCTTGAGAGTATCTCTTTCCGCCCGCCATCACTATGCGCTTTTCTGCAGGGCCGTTTGTATCCAAGCTGACCCTATCCCACCGCGCCACGATGGCCTTGATGCCCTTGTCGGCGAAAACGGTCCCGATTCCTCCGCGCCCTGCCTGTTTGTACCTGACCCTCTTGCGTTTTGCGTCGTACCAGGTGAAGTTCAGACATCCGATGAGGGTATTCTTCGCGCCGGCACCCGTCGAGACAACGGAAACACTGCGGGGCCTCCCCCGCCCAAAATACTTCGTCAGGGTCGAAGAAATATCATAGGCATTGTCCCCCAGTCCCCACACCTCAAGGAGCTGGATCCGTTGCTCCATGCCGTCGATAAAAATCAGCGCGTCCTGCTGAGATTTTCCCTGAACTTCCAGGGCGTCAAATCCTGAAAACTTGAGGTAAGGGCCGAAGTACCCGCCCACATTGGAATCCATAACGGAGCCTGTTGTGGGCGAGATGGAGGTCACGACACTTTTGCCTGATCCGGGATATACAGGGGTCCCGCCAAGGGGCCCGCTTGCAATACAGACGGCGTTTTCAGGATCATCCCAGGCCGTCGTGTTCTTGACCGCATTCCAGAGCAACCAGAGGTCAAACCCCTTTCCACCGACGAAGATCCGCTTCATCTCCCCTGTGACCGGCCTTATCGCAATCCGCCCGTCCGAGAGGTCTACATAGAGGGTCTGGTTCGCATAGCCTTTTTGAATTTCCGGCCTTTCGTAGTCGAGCGTCCTGATCTCTCTCATTTCCAATTCAATCATGGCCACTTTCCTTTGACCTGGAACCGAAAACTACTTGAGGGCCTCAACGCCTTTAAATTTCCTGGTCACATCGAAGCCGTCGAGAACGATTCGGTCTTTTTCGCTGGTCTTTTCCGTGACCAGCCTGGCCAGGACCTCTCCCAGCCCGGGCCCGAGCATGAAGCCCTGTCCGCACATCCCGGTGGCGTGAAGCAGTCCTTCCACATCCCTGCACCAGCCCACAAGGGGAGACCCGTCCGGGGACATGGGATAGAGCCCCCGCCAGACGCGCCGGACCCTGAGGTTTTTCAGCCTTGGGAGGAGCCGTACCATCCTGGCGGTGACCTGGGGCAGGAAGAAGGATGTCTCCCGTTTGTCCGTTCCCACAAAAGGGGGATGGGGCGTAATACAGAAGATGACCTGGCCGTGTCTGTTTTGATAGAAGTAGTAGTTTGATGTCCCCGGCGCCGGTCTGAGATCCACGACCAGGCATTTGAAAAAGGGCTCAACGGGTTCCGTAATGGCCCCTTCATGGGAATCGGGCGTCACGGGTATATCCACACCCACGCTCCGGCAGAGTTCGCGTGAATAGGGTCCTGCCGCGTCGATCACGACCGGGGCACGGTGGGTTTCCCTTTGGGTGGCCACACCCACGACCCTGCCCTTTTCAGTCAAAATCCTCTCCACCTGTTCATTGAAACGGAACCGCACCCCAAGAGACAGAGTTCGGCGGTAGAAGGCGTTCAGGGCGAGGAGCGGGGACACCGTGCCGTCATCGGGCGAATAGGTCCCCCCCATCAATCCCTCGGGGGTTATACCGGGGATGATCGTCCTCATCTCTTGGGGCCCCACGTAGTCTATATTGAGCCCGTATTTCTTCTGAATAGGGAGGATGCCCTTGAGGATATCCTCCTCGGTCTTTCGATAGACCGGAAAGGCGTATCCTCCCTTGAGCCATTCAACAGGATCACCGTGGGTCTCCTCCCAGGAGGAAAAGATCTCCAGAGACCGCAAGCAGACCTGAATCTTGGCCGGGTCCGAATGGGTGGCCCGCGCGCCCCCGATGGCATGTTTGTTCTCCCCCTGGCCGGGAGAAGGGTGCCTGTCCAGCACCAGGGTCTTGGCCCCCATCTCCCCGAGGGCCATGGCTGCGGGGACCCCGACAGAGCCTGCGCCCACAATGATGACGTCATAGTTATGCTTCATGGTTATCACCTTCCCGCATTCCAGCCAGGATACCCATGGGAACCTCCACAAAGAGAGGCCGATCGATCCGGTCCGTCACCTCTCCGAGATCAATGCCCTCTTCCTGAAAGATACGCCGGATCATGGGGCGACATGTCTTGGAACCGCATGCGCCCATGCCGGCCCTTGTCAGGGCCTTCAACTGGTTCATGTCCCGTACCCCGCTTCTGATGGCCTCTCGGATTTCACCCGCGGTCACACGTTCACATCGGCATACGACGGCCTCATCCGGCGGCAATGTCTTCTCATAGGTCTCCGAGGGTTCGATCTGCTTTTCCTGGACCCAGATCCCGGCCGCCTTCTTGGCCACGTTCCGGTCCACCTGTACCTGGACCAGGAGGGTGCCGGGATACTTCTTCACGGCACGGACCTTCACCACGGGAAAGCGCCCCAGGATGGCGCCGTCCTCGTCCGTGACCGGCACCCGCTTTCCTTCCTCCACCCGGTCCCGCCCTATCTCATAGGGCAGGGTCACGATAGGGTTTTCCTCGTCCTTGCGGTAGTCCACGAGGGTCACCGCCAGGCCTGGGCATACGGCCACACAACTCAGGCAGCCCTTGCACTTGGCATCATCCACCATGTAGGGGAGTCCGGTGATCTCATCCCGTTCCGTCTTGATCGCCCCTTCCGGGCAGACCGAGGTGCAGGGGTTGCAGGGGACCTCTTCATAGCAATGAAACACGGGCATCACGCCCTCTTCCCGGGGCGGTTTTTCCCTTTCCAGGATGGGACCGGGCTTGGATTTGAGGATCGCCGCTTTTTCGTCCCATTCCTCCGGGATCTGCCCTTCATAAAGACCCAGGGACCCGGCGATCTTGAGGCCCTCGATCTTCCCGGTAAACATGGCGGCGGAGGCCTCGGCGATCTCCTGGGCATCGCCCGCGGCATAGACGTCCATGCCCCACTCCTTGGCCTTGTGGTAGAACTCGTCCACCTTGGCCAGGCCCACCGCGATGAGGACCGTATCCACCTCAAAGGTCTTGTGGGTCCCGGGAACCACCTTCCAGTCCTTGTCCAGTTCTCCGATCGTGACCGACTCCACCCGGGCGTTGCCCCGGGCCGAGACCACGGTATGGCTCGTATAGATGGGCACGCCCAGTCTCTTGAGCTTGTCGGCGTGCACCTTGTAGCCCCCTGCTTTGGGAAGGGCCTCGATCAGGGCCGCCACCTCGATGCCCGCCTGGATGGCATGGTACCCTGCAATGAGGCCCACATTGCCGCCCCCCACGATCAGGACCCTTTCAGAGGACTTGACCAGGTCCCGATTGACAAGGGTCTGGAAGGCCCCTGCCCCATAGACGCCCGGCAGCGTGTTTCCCGGGAAGGAGAGCATCTTCTCCCGGGCACCGGCGGCCACAAGGAGTCTCTCGGGACGGACCCGCCGATAGGTCTTGCCCTTGACAATGCCCACGATGCCGTCGGAAAATACGCCCACGGCCGTGCTGTTGAGCCAGCACCCAACCGCGTCAAGCCCTTTGATCTCCTCCTCCATGATCCGGCCTATTTCAAATCCCCGAGTCCCGGCGTGGGAGTCCTCCACGGATCCAAAAAACTTGTGGGTCTGGAGGACCAGTTTCCCCCCCAGGCGCGTCTTGTCGTCCACGATAAGGGTGTCCACCCCGAGCCTTCCCAACTCGATGGCCGCCGCCATGCCGGCAGGCCCTCCGCCGATGATGAGGACCTCTACATCCCGCACCGGCGCCTCCCGCATGGGCGGCACCCGGTCGTCTTCCGGCAGCCTGGGGAGTCCTTCGACACTTTCAACAACCATCCCTTCCTCGAGGGGGGTCATACATGATTTGACGGGGAGTCCGCCTGCAATCACCAGGCACTGGGAACACTGGCCGTTGGCACAGAACATTCCCTGTGGGCTGTTATCCTTGTAATGGTGACCGAAGATGTCGATGCCGTTGGCCATGAGGGCTGAGGCAATCATCTCACCGCTGTACCCCTTCAGGGATTCACCATTCCACGTGAAGGTCACTTCCCTTTTTTCCGGGATCTCAAGGACGGGGTGTTTCCTTATCCTCTTTGTCTCCATGCTCTTCATCCCTTTTCTAAGAAATATGGTAACTGTTCAGGTTGTTTAGGCTGTAGGCTAAAGGCTATTAGTTTTCGAATCCTTCGCTATCCGCGCATTGATCGAAGCAGGGCGCCCAAAACCTTCTCGGCTTCCACAATACATTTCTTCTTTGGGGAATTCCCTGGTTGCTCGATAGGTGATCACGCATATTCCCTTCCTGCGGTACCTCACGGCCTAAATGCCTACAGGCTATCTGGCTGAGTAGTTACGAAATATGTATCCCGCTCTGCTTCATTCTGAAACATTCCGGAACCGGCAAACTGAAAATGGTTTAACCAATATCACCTGTTGCTGTAAAGGTTTTTCTGCACCGTCTTCATCCGATATCGCCGGTGTCCCTCGCAAAGGCCTCGAGGTTGTCGAAATAAACCGGTCCACCGACGACATAGGTGTCATTGTGCCCGGCCCCTTTTAGCGGATAGAAGGATTTGGGCGATTTCGCTGTACGAAAGAGTTTCTCCCCCATCCTGAAAGGGACGATGTCGTCCTCTTCTCCGTGAATAATGAGTATCGGGACATCTATTTTTGAAACCTTTTCGAGATTGTTGTAGTGGGCAGGGATGAGAGGGGTCAAAATGTTGAACAAGAACATGGTCCGGGCCATGCCCTTGATCGAGGTAAAGCCGCTTTCAATGATGACGCCACGAACCCGCTTCCTGAGGGCAATCTCAAGGGATACGGCCGCCCCGAGGGAACGCCCGAAAAGCACGATATCTCCTGCCCCGATCCCCTCCTGCCCTCTCAGATAATCATAGGCCGCTACGCCGTCCCTGTATAATCCCCCCTCCGACGGTCTTCCGGAACTCTTACCATAACCCCTGTAGTCGAAGATAAAGACCTGAAGGCCCCGATCCACAAGCATACGAATATTCTCCAGACGGTGCGAGATATTGCCCGCATTGCCGTGACAGAAGAGGATGACCGGCGCTTTTCTGTCGACATGAAAAAACCAGCCGTGCAACTTTTCACCGTCTTCGGTCGTGAAGAAGACGTCTTTGTAGCACAGACCATAGGCCTTGGGCGTGGCATCATGAGACCTGTCCGGGAAAAACACGAAGAAATTCTCGATGGCCGGATAAAACACCCGGAAGGTGAGCCCAAAGGCGACGATCAGCAACAAAAGGGCCGGCCATTTGACGGGCATGAGAAGAACTCCTCGAATCATTGGTTTGCAAAACAAAGCCGTTTTCTGATGTGATCAACCTACGGGAACCGGTCCCTTCTTGGTAATAAAATAATGTGGCTCCAACCACCAAGATCCCGAAGATATTTACTTAAAACTTAACACCTAAAACTTAACACTTAAAACTCACAAATGCATCTCCACCACGTCGCCGTCCTGGAGCACATAGTCCCTCTGCACCATCTGACCGTCAAAGACCTTCTCTCCCCATATCCTGGCAAACTTGAGTTTTGAGGCAAAATCCTTGTGCACCTTTTCAGCCAGTTCATCGAGCGTGCTCTCCCGCGCAAGGACAAAGGGGGCATCCATCATGGGTTCTTTCCCCGGAGCACGGGTGTAGACCCGAATGATGTCCGCCAGGCGATAGATCATTTCAAGAAGAGACATCAGGTTGCGCCTTTTTCCGGTGGAAATGCCGATGCATGGAAGCTTCGTTTCCGAGAGTTCCAGAAAAACGGCGTAGTCTTCGTCGTCTTCGGGCAGGTCCATCTTGTTGACCGCCAGGAGGATCTTCTTGATAAAAGGGGGCTTTCTGAGGTCCGGGGGAATCGGCCTATGTGGTGGAAAAACCCGCAGATCGGCAAGCACAGACAGGGTTTCTTCACACTGCCCCAAAAGATCCGCATGGAGGTCGATGAGAATAAGCAGGATATCCACCCGGCGGATCAAGTCCCCCATCCAGGGATCCATGTATGTCCTCGTGATGGGCGGTGTGTCTATGAGTTGGAACTGGATATTTTCAAAGGGGGCCATTCCCGGCGTCGGCTTCCAAGTGGAGTGTGGGAAATCGTCGACTTCGGGACGGGCGTTGGTCAGTGCGGCTACCAGAGAAGATTTTCCCGTGTTGGGAGGGCCGATCACCGCGACCTGGGCCGCTCCCTCCTTTTCAATGGCGTAAACGGTTTCATGCCTCGCGGCCCCCTTTTTCTGCTGAGACTGGGTCTTGAGCTTGGAGATCCTGCGACGAAGGTCTGCCCTGAGCTTGTCCGTACCCTTGTGCTTGGGCATGATCATTAACATCTCCTCGAGATGTTCGATCTTTTCCCTCGGGCTGGTGGCCTCCCGGAAGCGCTTTTCCGCTGCAAAATAATGAGGTGGCAGGTTTGCCGGCATGATTCCCCGTATTCAACATGCGTACTGACCTTGATTTTTAGAACAATCTCGTGGCATGATCAAGTCCCTATTTTCAGGTCCATCAAAACACAACGCCTGCAGAAAATTTTCGAGTCTAGGATATGAAAGCCATGATTCTCGCCGCCGGGCTCGGCACAAGGCTCCAGCCCCTTACGGACGAAAGGCCCAAAGCGCTCGTCCCTGTCGCAAACAAACCGGCCATCCTTTGGAACATCGAGTACCTGAAGGGTTTCGGGGCAACCCGCCTCATTGTGAATACACACCACCACCACACCCAGATTCTGGATTTTCTGCAGGAAGGCCATCCCTTTGGAATCGGGATTGAAACCAGAGTGGAACCCGAGATCCTTGGAACCGGAGGGGGCGTGAAGAACACGGAGGATTTTTGGGATGATGAGCCCTTCGTTGTCACCAACAGCGACGTGATGACCGATATTCCTCTTGATGAGGCCTATGAACATCACCAAAAATCAGGCCGGATCGCGACCCTCATCCTGCACGACCACCCACCCTACAACAAGATCCGTGTGGACAGCCGGGGGTGTATCACCGAGATTCCCCGTGCCTACGATAACAAAGGCCTGGCCTTTTCGGGTATCCATATCATCCATCCCGAACTGCTGCGCCACATCCCGGCTAATGGGTTCTCTGACATCGTGGATTGTTACAGACAATTGATCGACGCAGACAGGCCTGTCGGCGCCTATGTCGCCGAAGGCCACTACTGGTATGACATCGGCGGCCTGGATGCCTACCTTCTTGCCAACCGGGAACTTGCCCCGGAGGCCTTCACCCTGGGCCCCGGCACCCGGGTCCATCCCGCCGCGCGACTGGATGACTGGGCCGTGATCGGGCCGGGATGCGAGATTGGGAAACACGCCGTGGTTGCAAGGTCCGTGCTCTGGGAAGGCGTCGCCTTAAAGGAAGGAGAGAGGGTCGCGGACTGTGTCTTGACCCCTCGGCATACCGTCTGCTCCGCCCCGGCCCTGTGAGAGAGCCGAACCGGCGAACCTCAAAGAAAGACCCGCAGACGAAAAGCCCATCTGCGGGTCCTCTTGTAACCCTACGGTTACTGTTGGAGGGATCTTGTGTGTGATGATGCTGAAAGGTGGCCGGCCGACGCGTAAACGAACTCACTTCCCAAAATGCCGTTGTTCCCCCGGTTAGACTTCCAGATGGAAATTTTGATGTTTTCCGGTAAAAGATGCACGCGCATCCGAGAAGTCTTTTGAGGGCCGCCTCATACTTCCGTTTTTTTGCTTGTTCAGATGTTACTCGAAGGAAGTGGGGTGGCACTCAATGTTGTTTTATATGTAATGCAAAAATGGTGCAAGAAAGGTCCTGGGCGGGAAATTTTCTTAAAACCCATTTAATTTCAGCATGTTAACATTCAAACGGCAACAGAGGGGATGGCGGTCTTTTTTGAGGTCTTCGTCCCCTTGTCAAAATTCACGACACATTGCACGGTTTGATGGCGGTATTGCAGGCGAGTTGCCCTGGGCAGAATCTGTAGAAAGATGGGCATCAAAAAAATTGAATCCAATTCATTTTATGATGCTTCACTAAAAAAGTGAGAATAACCCGTAAATCCAACGAATATTCGTGTCATCCCCTATAGAACATCATAAAATAAGCAAAAAAAATACTTGACATCACTCGGGCAACCTTCCAATAATGAATGACGTTCAATATCATTTTCCCATTTCGATGTGAAAAGAGAAAGCGTCTCCAAGGCCTTTTTACGCTAGATTGAAATTCGCCAAGAATTTTTACCGAAGTCCCAGGCACAAATAGAAGGAAGAAAGGAGTTGTATATGGAAAGCTGGTCCCCCTATTGGAATCCCTTGGTAGAAACGCTTCCCCCTGAAAAACTGAATGCGCTGCAATTGATGAAATTCAAGCGGAGCTTGGAATGGGCGTATCAAAATTCTCCATTTTACCGGGCCTTGTACAAAAAGGCGGGACTGGAACCGGGGGACATCCAAACGTTTGATGACATCAAGCGTGTACCCAAAATTGAAAAGAGCATGTTGAGAGACACCCAGGAACGGGAACCCTTCCCCTATGGTGACATCCTTTCAGTACCTCTGGAGGAGGTTTCCGCGTTCCGGCAGACAAGCGGCACCACCGGGGTGCCGGTATACCATGCCGAGACATGGGCGGATCTGGACTGGTATTCGGAGGGCTGGGCCTATGTATTGTACGCACATGGGTATCGCAAGACGGACAGGGTGTTCGTCCCCTTTGGATACAATATATTCGTCGCCTTCTGGGGAGGCCATTACGCCGCGGAAAAGATCGGATGTGAGGTCGTGCCGGGTGGGGTTCTGGATACAAAGGCCAGAATTCTGAAGATGAAGGAACTGCAGTGCACCGCGTTGATGGCGACCCCGACCTATGTTTTGGGGATGGCCGATACAGCCGGAAAGGCCTTGAACATGGATGTATCCAAAGAACTCAACATCCAGAAAATCACTTGCGCCGGCGAACCGGGAGCCAGCATTCCCACGACTAAAAGGCGGATGGAAGAGGCCTGGGGCGCGAAAGTCTATGATCATATCGGTTCCACGGAAAGCGGTGCGTGGAGTTTTGAGTGTATGGAACAACCCGGGGGGCTTCACGTCAATGAGGCGTTCTTTTTGGTTGAGATCGAAGATATGGTAACCGGTGAAATCATCAATGAGGCGGGCAAGCCCGGGAAAATGATCATCACGGCCTTTGACCGGTGCGCGAAACCCTGTGTCCGCTTTGATGCAAAGGATGTCATCAAGTGGGCGGACTATCGCTGTGACTGTGGCCGGACCTTTCGTCTGATCGACGGCGGGGTGATCGGCCGGGCTGACGACATCACCAAGGTGAAAGGTGTTCTTCTGGCGCCTACAGCCATTGAGGACGTCGTGAGAGGTTTTCCGGAATTGGGGGATGAATACGAAGTTGTGGTGACCAAGAAGGGTGAGATTGACGATATCCTGTTGAAAGTGGAACTGAAGCCCGGGAAAGACCGGGAAATGGAGGCCGTCCTCTCCCGGTTACAGGATCAATTGCGCCTGAAGACCAATCTTGGTTACAGGTTAGAGGTGCAGCCCTTTGGATCATTACCGAGGTTCGAACTGAAGTCAAAGCGATTCAAGGATTTGAGGAAAGGGGGGCACTAATGATGGACAAAGCAAGTCTGGATCAAATGGCTGAATATATTCAAACCATGCGGAACATCGCAGAAACCCTGAAGGAGGCCGGCACGGGAATCCAATCCATTGAACGAAACGTCACAAGAATTTTGGCAAGCATAAGGCTGTTGGAGATGAACGTTTCGGATATCGCAAAAATTGCCTGAGCGTCATTTAACTTTGTCTTTCGTCTTCAGGGGAAAAGCGTCTCGGCATTTCCGGATTTTTAAATCTCATTCACTTGTATACTTCAGAAACGACATCATGCGAGGTTTTTGCCATTTATTGAATACAATTCAATTTCCGATCAATTCGGAATGCCGCCGGGACAGGGGTCGAAGGTTTAAGTATTTACAACAATCAGCAGGGCAAAAGGGCGTGAAGCTTTTCTACTCGGGAAAAAAGGGCATGTCCCCGTCCAAGGCGTCGGATCAACACACAGGAGGTTGAAATGTCATATACCTTAAAGGCTTGGAATGACTTCAAGGATTACCAGAACACCTGCTACAGGAACTACCTGTATGCCTCCGAAGGCCTCCGCTGCATGGGCTCCACCTGGAGTCCCTTGGCTCCCCTCAAAGGATTAGGTGACGATGTCTACATCATTGGGGGAGAGCCGCATGCCGCATCACTGGCCGGGACATTACCCGAAGAGGCCCGTAAGAATATCGCGGCCGCTGAAATCGGAGGTTTGGGTTTTCACTCCTGCAGTTATCTAAAACTCTTCGTAGGGGAAGTGATCCGGGATAAGATGGGGATTACCGACGGAACGATCAAGGAGGGTTATCCCCGGCCGGATCTGATCTGGACCACCCATCTGTGCAATCTGCATTCAAAATGGTACCAGGAGGTTTCACGGCTTCTGGGCGGCGTACCCTTGTATCCGATAGACATGATCGGCGGGGGGGATGCGGAGAAGGACCCCAAAATTGTGGACTACGTGTGTGATCAGATGGAGGACGGGATCCGGTGGCTGGAAAATATAACGGGCAGAGAATTTTCGGATGAAGCCTTCATCAAGGCGACCAGAAACGAGATCAAGGTCCTGGTGCTCTGGGGAAATATCTGTGCACTGAACATGCATGCCCCCGCGCCCTTGGACGAACGTCGCCTCATAGCCCTCTTCCCGCCGGCCATGGTGGACAGGACAACGGATGCAGCGGTCCGGTTGTATGAAGGGTTACTCAAAGAAGTGCAACACATGGTGGATACCGGACAGAGCGTAGTGGATGATCAACGGTACAGAATCGTCTATTTCGGCCTGGCCCACACCTACGGGCATCCGGAAATTGCCAGGATCCTGAGAGAAGCCGGGGCTGAGATTGTCGCCTCGGTCTATACCTTCGGGACGGCCGGCAATTTCAGGGGATTTGTGGATAAAAAATGGTCTTGGCAGCCCATCGACCCTGCCTGGGTAGACGAGATGGATCTGTCCGGAAGAAGAGAGGCCCTGTCTGCGCTCGCAAAAATAGTTCTGGGTTGGCCTACTTGGCAAGGGGTTAGATCCTACTGGGCCCTGGAACAAATGGGCAGGGCGATGGTGGAAGAATTCAACGCAGACGGGCTTCTGTTGGCGCCTACCCGTAGTTGTGAAACGGACTTTAGGAACGGTTACATAGCCATGCAGCGCATTTTCAAAAATGAAATTCCCACTGCAGAATACGATACCGAAACGGTAGATGTCCGAAAAATGGATATACCGGGTTCCAAACGGAAAACAGAGTTGTTCGTACATCTTATGGAAGCGCACAAGAGAGGAGGTGCATGAGAGATGACGGAAAAGGGCTCCAGAGAAATAATAGAACATTTTCGCCATATCACTGAGGATACACATGAATACGCCAAGACCCTTCAAGGGAAAGGGCGGGTCCTGGCTGGATATATGTGCACCCATGTTCCCGAGGAACTTCTATATGCAGCCGGGATCATACCAGTGAGGATTCTTAGTGCCCATGAATCACAAGCAATGACCAGGAGCTATATTCATGAAACATACTGCACCTTTTCACACGATTGTGCATACCAGGGACTGCAACACAATTATGATTACTTAGACTTGATCGTGCACAGCAGCAGTTGCATACACATGGGTGAAGCCTTCAATGTTTGGGTCAGGTTCGCAGGATTCCAGGATAAGAGCTACCTTGTCACATTTCCCCATGTCATGCACAACAAGCATGCCCTCGGGCTCATGGTGAAGTCCTATGGAGAATTCAAAGGATTCATTGAGGAGCGGACCAAAAAATCCATAACCGATGATGACATTGAGGGTGCGATCAAGGTCTACAATCACACCAGAAGACTCCTCAGGCGGCTTTGGGAGTTCCTCATGCGTGACAACCCGCCCATAACGGGACCGGATGTCGCGACCGCCACCCTGGCCGCCCAAGTCATGGACAAGCAGGAATGCAACCAGATGCTGGAGGAACTCCTTGAGAGACTGGAGGCGGAGCCAGGCAAAGAGCCCTCGGGGGTGAGGCTCATGGTGACGGGAGGCGCCTGTGACGACCTTCGGGTTTTCGACTTGATCGAGAATTTGAAATACGGCACCGACTTGGTCTTTATGGACAACTGCACAACGGCCAGGTACTTCTGGTTTGAGGTGCCCGAGGACAGGCCCGACAAGCTTGAAGCGATCGCCGAAGGGTACATCAGCCGAATCCCTTGTCCCGCCAAGGACACCGTGCCCGGTACGGGGGAGAAAAAAAGACTGAGGTTCGTTCAACAATTCATCCAGGACTTCAGGCCGGACGGAATCGTCCTGCTCTATCAGCGTTTTTGCAGTCCTCAGTCCATGGACATCATGGCACTGAAGCCCGTCTTGAAATTGTTGGGAATCCCCTGGACCGAAATTGAACTCGATACAACCGTACCGACAACCTCATTCGGGACACAATTGGAAGCCTTTGTGGAAATCATAAAGAGGGTGGAGCCATGAATAAGAAGAAGATTTTAGCAGGACTGGACGCAGGCCATATCCATACGAAGGCCGTCATAATGAGGGGAGAGGAAATCCTCGGGGAACGTACGGTACCCACCGGATTTGATGTCGTCGATGCGGCTCAGATTGCACTGAACGATGCCTTGGAAAATGCAGGAATCTCACGTGGTGAACTGGACGGCATCATGGCTACCGGAATATTTAAAGATATGATGAAGGCCTCGCCGCTGGAAGTCAGTGGAACCGTGCCCGAATACATGGCGGATGCCAAGGGGGCGCTGTTCCTTAATCATAATTCCAGAACCGTGATCGACATCGGGGGGAATATCCATAAGGCCGTTGGTTACGACCAGAACGGGGCCCTCCTGGACGTCATTCAGAATGACAAATGTGCGGACGGGATGGGCATTTTCTACACGACCATGAGCAAAGCACTGGAACTGAGTGAGCAGGAGCTGACCGAATCGGCCCTGAAGTCAACCCAAAATCTATCGATCGCCGTTCAGTGCGCACTATCCGCTCAATCAGACGCTATTGATTTGATATCGCAGGGCCACGACATCTCAGATGTAGCAGATGCCGTTTCAAAATTTATAGCTGAACGCGTTGCGGATATGAGCACCTATATGTCCCTGACAAAAGAGATCGTGGTCGCCGGGGGATTGGCCAAATCTCAAGTGATTGTCAAGCATCTCTCGAGATTATTGAAAGAGGAACTAAGCGTATTGAATCATCCGGAATATGTGGGTGCGATAGGGGCGGTGATCAGTTATGAGGGAGGAAGATGATGAGCGAAAATGTGTCAGTCAACCAAGAGTTGGATTGGACAAGGGCCAAGGTGATCGTTGCCGGAATAGACAGTGGTGCAGTGAGTTCCAAGACTATGATATTATTAGATGGTGAACCCTATGCATTTTCCCGGGTGAGAACCCGAACGCCCAAAGAAGCCGCCTCAGGTGCACTGGAGGCGGCTTTAGCCAAAACCGATTTGAAGCGAGAGAACATCCACTACATCATGGCGACCGGTCGTGGGAGGGCGCAGGTGCCCTTTGCCCACGACACGATATCTGAAATTGCCTGCGGGGCCGCAGGGGCGGTACACATCTGGGGACCGTCCGTGCGGACGGTTCTGGATGCCGGAGGAGAGAGTTGCAAGGTCATTCACTGCACCGAAAAAGGCAGGGCGACGGCCTTCCTCTGGAACGACAAGTGTGCCGCGGGTATTGGACGGTATATGGAGACCTTCGCCGATCTGGTGAAAAAGGAAGTCACGGAGATTGGAGACATTGCCCTTCGATGTGATCAGTTCCCGAAGCTCAGTGACTTTTGTGCGGTTTATGCACAATCCGAAGCCCTTGATTTAATGAAAAGCGAAGTATCCGTGGAACAAGTCATCGCAGCTTACCACAACGCTATGGCCAAGAGAATCAGCACGTTGGTGTCCAGGTTCGGTATGGAAAAGGATTTCGTCGTCATTGGAGGACTGGCCGGGAATCCGGCAATAATGAACGGGTTGGAAACCATCCTGGGGGTGAGCAGCCTGGCCCCTAAACCCGAATGGGACACCGCTTTCACGACAGCTCTGGGTGCAGCGCTGTTTGCGGATGCTTCATATAGGCGGCAAGCGATCGCCGCGTAAGCCGTGGCAGGGACAGATGAGATGTGGGCCGCTTTATTGTGTCTGGTAACACTTTAGCCCTTTGAAAAATTCGAAAGGAAATCATGCACCCTTTCTTGCGTTCCGAAGCTCCCGGACTGGTCACTTCAGAAAGGGAGCATGATTTCCACACAGTTACTGGAAAGGGCTAAATTAATACTGTGTCTGAATTTTGTGTTTCGGGCATCCAAACAGCTCATTGCCCCCTGCATAAATGTTCATTATGTAACGCAACCTATCTTCACAACCCTACATCCATTTAAATATGATCATCGCTGGAGGATCCGAGCAAAGCAGACGCAGACGGCGCAGTCCCCCGGCCGGGTGAGACGGAATACCGGTTATACGCTCATGGATTCGGTGTCCTGACGATACCGTCTTTATGGGAGGGTTTTTTCAAGGCCGTCAAACTTGGGGTTCATCCCCTAAAACCTTTTAGAACAGTGAAGGAGGGTTTGCACATGGCGAAAGAGAGACGTTTC
>JBMNCO010000110.1:0-16931 GCA_049366815.1 Desulfatiglandales bacterium
TTAACCGATGCCAGTCAAATAAAAACCTATGTTTTGTCAAGATCTGTATTCCCCGATGAATCCTTTGATCAATGCGAGATTTTATCTTTACTGTGCCTTGCTGCTCCTCCTGTCGACCGCCCTTGCGCAGAGGAGCTATGCCCAAAAACCCCTGACCTACACCGTGAAGGGAGGAGATACCCTGAGTGCGATCGCCTTGCGGTATCAGGTTTCGGTCGACCAGTTACGAAAGTGGAACGGGCTTTCCGACGACAAGCTTACCAGGGGACAGCAATTGACGCTCTGGCCCCACGGCCGGCCCGGGTGGTATGTGGTCAGGAGCGGGGAAAACCTTTCGGAAATCGGACTCCGATTTGATGTATCCATCGCCACTCTGCGCCGTTTGAACGGCATATCCGGCGATCGAATCTACCCCGGGCAGCGGATCATGCTTCAGGACCTTCCCGTGAAGGCGGAGGTGTCTCAAACTTACAAGGTCAAGCACGGCGACACCCTCTGGAAGGTTGCAGGGCTCTTCGGCCTCAGTGTCCCGGAATTGAAGGAACTGAACAATATCCGTGGGGACCGGATTTTTCCGGGAAAGCTCCTCGTTGTGGGGGCAGCCGAGGAAGAGGCGGTGCCGGAGGCGGAACCGTTCGAATATGTCGTCAAAAAAGGAGAGACCCTTTCCGAAATCGCCCAAAGGCACAAGGTGAGTACCGGTCTTATCCGCCAATTAAATTCCCTCACGGGGGACCGCATTAACCCGGGGGACAGATTGCAGCTCCAGCCTTCATCCCTGGAAGAGGCCGTGCACATTGTGCGGCCCGGTGAGACCCTCTCCGCCATCGCCTTGAAATATCGGACCGCCGTGGCCGATTTGATGGAAATCAACGGCCTTGGCGGCACCAAAATACAGGTCGGTCAAAAACTCCGCCTCAAGGCCGCCTCAGGTCAAACGCACATCGTTGAGCGGGGAGACGCCCTTTGGGAAATCGCCTCGGCCTATGGCGTGACAGTGGACGCAATAAAGGCGCTGAACGGCCTGACATCGGACCTGATATATCCCGGCCAGGAGTTGCAGCTCGGGGGGCAGGTCCTGGCCTACCAGGGGATATACAGGGTCAGGTCCGGTGACTATCTGGAGAAGATCGCCCGCCTGCACCAGATGAGTGTGGCGGAGATCAAGGATGTCAACAGCCTGAAGACCTCTGTGATCCATCCCGGTGACAGGCTGAGGGTGCGCCCGCTGCTCGACAGGGGAAACGCACTGCAGCAAACGCGGCTGATCCCCTGGGAAGGCCTCCTGCCTTCCCCCAAGGGCATCGTGAAGATACATGCCCAAAATGGCCCTTACTACTTCAGGCGCCCTCAGGCCCGGAGCCAGCCACAGGCGGATTATTATGAAAGGCCGGATGGGACGCCTCTCGGCAACTATCAACAGGCCCGGGCATTGTGGAGGGCCTTCGAGAGGGAGGTCTCCCGGCTTCCACGCATCAGCAACGCCTTGCTGGGCTGGCATTTTGTTCTGGATCCGGGCCACGGAGGACTGGACCCGGGTGCCATAGTCCGTTCCCTGGACGGTGGCGGTCGCCCGGTCTATGTGGTGGAGGACGAATACGTCTATGACGTGGCCTTGCGGGTCTTTGTCCTTCTGCGCCTGTTTGGGGCGGACGCCACCATGACACTGCTCAGCCCCAATCACCTGATCCGCCGCTCGGACCCTGCCACCGAGACCTTTGTGAACGAAAAAAACGAGGTATACAACAGCTACGAACTCAATAAAAAAAACAAATGGCGGTGCTGGCCATGCGGCGGCAACCTCCAACATCGTGTAAAGATTGCACAGGAGGCCTTCCGAGGTATTCCCAAAGACCGCCGGATCTTCCTGTCTTTTCATGCCGATATTGAGCCGACCTTTCCAGACGCAGCCATGGTGCTCTATTACAAGAGCAGGACACGGCAAGATTTGCGCTCCAAGAAATTCGCAGAGCACTTGCTGCCGGCTCTAGGGGCCGGGGCCCATGTCCGCGGCCGCAACCTGGGGGTGCTCCGGGACAACCCGGCCGGTGCGAGCGTGTTGATCGAAATTCGAAACCTGGCCCATATCGACCATGCCTGGGCCCTGCGGTTCGAGGAACTGCGTCAGCGGGATGCCGAAAAGGTCGTCAAGGGTCTGCTGGATTACGTGGGGCATCCGGTGCGCACTGCGATGGATGAAAATCGGTTGAACAGCTTGGCCCGGAGCCGTGATTGAATGGAAAGGGCGGATCAGGCGACCCGGGAGGACCGGGGCGGAAAACCATTGGGAATCATGACCCTAACGCTCCTCGTCTTCCGGAACCGGCGGAGATATGATGAGTCTATCCCCAGGATGAATGGGCCGACCGGGATCCAGCCGGTTCTGAATGATCAGAAGCGGCAGAGGGATTTCATATCTCTCGGCGATGGCGGTAAGATTGTCGCCCTTTTGAACAACATAAACCTGCCTCTCCTTGGCCTCACCATACGACCTCTCAAGTCTTCCAAGATGGGCATGAAAATCCCTCGCCCTCCCCTCGGGTATCAGGATGTCGTAATCTCCCGGGGCCAGGAAGTAGCCTCGGATTTCAGGGTTCAGGTCCTTGATGACCTTGAAGTCGGTCTTCGCCGCCTCGGCGACCAGCCGGACGGGAAGCTCTTGAAGACATGCCACCTTCACCCTTTCACCGGACAGCCCGGGATAGTAATCCCCTTCCCCTATTTTCAGGCCGTACCTTTCAGGGTCGGAAAAGATGAGTTTGACCGAAAGGATCCGAAATACGTACCTCTGGGTCTCTAAAGGAAGGTATAGGCGGTAATAGTCCTGGACACCCTGGAGAAGAATTTCCGCCTTGAGCCCGTGTTCGCCCATATTGAATGCGGCGGCGGCCAGGGTCCATGAGTTGAAAATACCGTGGAGCTCCTGAAAATACCTGATCGCGGCCCCGGTAGATGCATGGATATTGCGTCTTTCGTCGATCCGCTCATCGATTCGAAGCCCATACCTTCTGCCTGTTTCCGCCATAAACTGCCAGTACCCTACGGCGCCCTTTGGAGATCCCACATGGGGCTGCAGTGCACTTTCTGCGACCGCGACATACTTCAAATCCTCCGGCATCCCGTTTTTCTTCAGCAGTTTTTCAATGATGGGCAGGTAACGGCGGGAACGCTTCAGCCAGAGGATGATTTGGGGCCGGTTCCAGAGTGAAAGAAGCATTTCCCTTTCAAGTCTCTCCTTCACCTCCCGGCTCTTTAGGGGGACGGGTTCATCAAATAAACTCAGCGGTTCCCTGATGTTCAGTGCTGAAACCAGAGAAGGAAACAGCGCAGGCTCAAGCACCTCCCCGTAAACAGGCGGACAAAAAAATATGAACGCGCAAATGGAGACAAACAGGCCCCACCCGATGGATTCCTTCCCTCCTGACCCGGCGCGACTTTTGACATGGTTTCCGTTCATATAGATCCTTCGCCGGCCGGGGGCGTCATCGGTGTGGCGTTTTGACCGCGTCCTCTTTTTATAGACTCACAATGGTTCGGTGATTTCTCATTTACAAAAGAGATTGGATAAGATCCGGGAGGATTTCAAAAAGAGAATTCGGTGCGGCGGCCTTTAGACTGCGGTGCCCACGCCCTCCGAACACCACGGGAAGCATAACCCTGCCTCATCGAAGATAACCGTGAACCTGACCTCTACGCTTCGATCAATTCGTCACAGAAGCCAGACCCCACAGTCTTCAGCCTCGGCAATGGTTCGCCGTGCCATGGACCCGATGGGGAACTCCCTGGCGGCGGTAAACCCCTTTCGCCCAAGGACCAAGGTTCCGCATTTTTCTTCCTTGAGTTTTGAAAGGATTGCCTGTGACACAGTTTTGGGACGGCCAGATTGATCGTACTGGAACTCATACTTCAGTGCTTTGGAGTCTATCCCCTCTTCCAGAACGGCCTCCGTGGCCTTCCTGGAGATTTGAGTCATTCTCAATCTCTCCATCTCTACAGCCTCTTGCTCGCTGTCCTTCATCTGCTCTCTCTCTTCAGGGCTGAGGCATTCCGTGAAGGGAGCGCAATAATGATAAAAAAACATGTGAACCGATGAAAGCCCATGAAGCATCCTACCAACATAGCGGGCGATTTCAACGGCCCGAGGGGTCTCATCCATGGCTATGAGCACTCTTCGACTGTTGGTCCCCTTTCCATCCAAAAGCCACAGAGGGTGGTTTTCGGAGATCTCAATGAGTTTTCGGGTAATAGTGCCCAGGAAAATGTCGTCGATCCAACCGACCCCCTTCTTGCCGACAATGCATGCATCGAAATCCCCGGCATCCAGTTCGCGGACTATATCCCGCGCTACTCCCACGCCCTGTTGGACGTACCTGGTCTTGATGTGGCTTTTCTTGAAGCCTGCATCCAGAAAGGTCTTGGTTGCCTCTTTGAAATATCCTTTGGCCTCCTCGCTTCTCCTCTTTTTCCAGGCTGCAAACTGCTTGTGAACCGCCGAGCCGTGACCCGGTTCACGGAACAGAGGAGGAATGGCGGGGGAAATGTTCACGACCGTCACCTCCACATCGGATGCCCCTTTATAAAGCTTGGCAATGTAGTGCGCCGCACGCATCGCATCCCTGGACCCGTCAGTAGCCAGCAAGATTTTTCGCATCGATCTGCTCCTCCATTTTTATTTCTTTTCTCATCTTTATCAGAAATTGTCAAGCCAAAGTGATTTGTCCACGGCAGTCACCGCTGCCCATGGATATGTCATGAGCACACCTCTTAAAAATGCTTCTCAACACCTTCCCGTTCCGGGATGAAAACATTGACCCTCTGTTGTCAAGGTTCCCATATCGAGGCACTAAGCCTTCGAAAAATCCCCGATACTGATGTCGTCGGCCTGACACCGCTCATGCGCGAAGCTTCACGGGCGTTATAAATTCAGGAGGCTTGACGGCAAGCACTGAACAGGATAGCTGATCAAGAATACTCTCGGCGGTATTGCCGATGATGAGTCCCGAAATGCCTGTGCGGGCAACCGTGCCCATGACGACAAGATCAGCGCCTAACTCCCCGGCCAATTGCCCGATCATCTTTTTGGCCGGTCCCTTGGGCAGGCGGAAGCTGAGGGAGAGTTGATTAAAGGCATCAGGACCGATCCACTCCCGTAGGGCCTCACCCAACATGTACAATCCATTTTTATGAAGCGCATGCTCTTTTTCGATGTGGGTGGCGATGCCTTCATCCGTAGCGCCGCTCCTTGACAGCATAGCTGTCTCGGCAAAGGCTTCCCAGGCATGGACAAGATGCAGGGGAGCTGATTCGGACAGGGCAAGTGAACCGGCCAGCTCAAGAATCTCGCGGTTGAGGTCTTGTTCTGAGTTTAAAGGGTTCAGGGGATCGAAATCCACAGCCGCCAGAATGGCTTTGTACTTGGGCTTTTCGGGAGGGTTCGTAAGCCATACCGGGCACGGGCATTTGCGCAGCAAATGCATATCGTCGCTGCCGAAAAGTCTTTTCATGAAACCCGGATTCTCTGCGGCCTTGATCACCAAGTCATGCCCATTGCGCAACACGGCACGAATGACCTCGAGGAAAGTCGTCCCCATCAGCACATCACTTTGAATTTCAATACGATTCCGGTAGGGCCCGATCAGAGATTCCAAGGCTTGGGCGTGCACGGCCACGGTGCTCTCTAGGTAAGCATCCGCAACAGGGGGGATGACGGCAATGACCCTCAGCCGTGCGTGGTTTTTTTCCGCGAGGGAGACTGCACGTGCGACGGTCGAGTCCTGATCGACAGTGGGCTCGCTGACGCAGAGAATGTTCTTGAATCGTTTCATGTGTCACCTCACCTCGTCCCCGGTGCACACATACCAAAGCGCGGTATCTATTCGGGCCGTTGTACAGGGTCCGTTTCCGGGTTTTCTTTCAATTACCGCTATAGTGGCGCCTGGTCTTTCAAGGCCTTGATTGCCGGGGCCTTCCCGATAACGATGATGCAATCGCCTGCCAGCAACCGCTCTGTGGGATTAATCGTCGTGATCTGTTCCCGGCCTCTGCGGATCCCAACCAGGGTGGCGCCATAATTCTGCCGGAAACGGAGATCCGCCAAGGAGCGGCCGGAAATCTTCGAACCGACGGACACACTGATCTCCGCGATTTCAAAGGAGTCGGTATCTTCCGCATGCCTCTGCATATCGAATTGATTGAGCATCTCTTCGGCCTCTTTCAGTCCGGCCGGAGGCCCCGTGAGCAGCAGGATGTCGGCGGGGAAAATCCTGAAATCGGGTTTGGGCTCATAAAAGACACGGCCGCCCCGGCTGACGGCCAGAATTGCAATCCCCGAGGCCGATAAGGGAAGATCCGATATGGCCTGCCCGGCCACAGCGGCACCTGAACGGATGCGCACCTCAAGGAATGAGATGGGCCAGTCAATATCTTTCGGAAGAAAATCTATCGCGTAAGCGAGCGTGTCGGCCGCCTGCTCCGCAGCGTCTCTAAAGGGGCGAAAAACCAGGCTGGCCCCTGCCTTCTCATACCTGCGGGCTTCTTCTTCGCCCGTGGCCGTCAAGGCCACCTTGCCGTCATACCTCATTGTGTTGAGATTATGGACAAGGGCCAGGTTCATATCTTCTGAACGGACGGTGCTGATCACCCACCGTGCCTTGTTCAAACGCAAGTGCTCATGCATATCCGGGTCGGCCATGTCCCCATAGAGCACGGGCAGACCGCGTTTTCGCCATCTGCCCAGAGCCATGGGATCGAAGTCAACGCCCAGTACGGTCTTATTGCGCCGCAGGAGATATTCCATCAGTCCGCTTCCATAGTTGCCCAAACCCACCAGAATCACGTCGACCGGATCTGTTTCCTTGCGGGTGTCTATTTCCGCTTCCCGGTAGGGATTGGACCTTTCAAACAGCCTCAACGGACCGGACAGGACACGGTAAAGCCCACCTGAGTACAGGATCATGTATGTGGAGATGAATATGGTGACAACCCCAACGAGGGTAATCAGCCCCACGGTTTCATTCGTGATGTGCCCGATGCTCAAACCCAGAGCGGCCACGATAAGAGAGAACTCACTGATCTGGGCCACCGTGAGCCCGGCGAGAAAGCCCGTGCGACGTCTATAACCCATCAAGCCCATGATAACCAAGACAATCAACGGATTGCCGATGAGCACAAACAGGGAGAAGACAAGCGATGCACCCACCTGCGAGCCCACCGCAGACCAATCCAGCCTTGCCCCGAGGTCGATAAAGAAGAACAGGAGAAGGAAATCCCTGAGACTTGTGAGGCGCGACCCGATCGAATCGCGATAGGGCGTGGAAGCCAGTGAAACCCCGGCCAGGAACGCTCCCACCTCCTTGCTGAAGCCGAACACTTCACTGCCTGCGCCGAGAAAGACCGCCCATGTGACGGCGAAGAGCGTCATCAGTTCCAGGGAGTGTGCGAGGCGCCTGATCAGGTAGGGAATGACGTATATCATCATCAGTGCAACAATGCCGAACAACCCCAGGCCCTTTGCAACGATGATCAGGGCCGAGATATAAGCAGGTCCATTCTCGGTCACGGATGATCCAAAGGTGGTCAGGCCGATCAGGGCCAGAATAGCGGCGATATCCTGAACGATCAAAAAGCCGATAGCGATCTGGCCGTGGAGAGAATCGATCTCCCTTTTGTCGGACAGGAGCTTGACGATAATGATCGTGCTTGAAAACGTGAGGGCCACCGATACGTAAGCGGCGCTCAGATAGGCCATGTCCAGGGCCAGGGCGATCACAAACCCGATGAGCGACGTAAAAATGATCTGCCCCAGGCCTGTGGCCAAAGCCACCGGGCCCGTGGTTCGGATCAGATTCAGGTCGAGTTTGAGACCCACGAT
This sequence comes from Desulfatiglandales bacterium, assembly GCA_049366815.1. Classification (GTDB taxonomy): domain Bacteria; phylum Desulfobacterota; class DSM-4660; order Desulfatiglandales; family HGW-15; genus CAYNYM01. The sequence continues at coordinate 7,871 of JBMNCO010000110.1, forward strand.
GAAAAGCAGAAGGGCAATGCCGATCTGTGCCAATAGTTCGATCTGCTCATAGCTCTGTATGATTCCCAGGACTGAAGGGCCGGCCAGAATCCCCGTTGCGAGGAACATGATGATCAGGGGTTGGCGCATCTTCTGCCCGATGATCCCGGTCAGCGTCGCAAGGCCCAAAAGGGCGGAAATTTCCACAAATGCATTTATTCCCGTCATTAAATGTATCTCTCAGGTTGTAAAGGAACAGAACGTCGCAATGGCTGTCAAAACTTGCCTGTGATCTAAAAAAATGGTAACACTTTAGCCCTTTGAAAAATTCGAAGGGAAATCATGATTTCCACACAGTTATTGGAAGGGGCTAAATTCATACAAAGAATGATTATATGGTCTGACACTTATCAGATCAATATGAAAAGTCAGATGCACATATTGTTGCATTCAGATACCATGAAAGCCGCCATGATCTGAATACTGGAAATCATTGACGCCCAAGGCAAGCCGATTTTCCGGCCCCAGTCCGGAAAGGCCGTTGGCGATGAAAAGCGGGCATCTTTACATCGAGGTTCACTTCTGGACAAAGGAGCTTTTTAGGAGATAAGCCTGTGAAGTTCTCTCCTTCCATAATGGGCTATTTTTCGCACGGCGAGAGTGCCAAACGCAATCTCCGCCTGCTTTTCAAATTCCTTCTCGTTCTGACGCTCCTGGTGACCTTCTACAGCATCCTCTTCCACTTTCTGATGGATCTTGAGGGAAGGAAATATTCCTGGATCACCGGATTATACTGGACCCTCACGGTGATGACCACGCTGGGTTTCGGTGATATCACGTTTCACACGGATCTGGGGCTCCTCTTTTCCATCGTGGTGCTCATGACCGGGGTAATATTTCTTCTCACCCTGCTTCCTTTCACCTTTATCAGGTTCTTCTATCTGCCTTTGATTGAAGCCGAATCAAGAAATCGAGCGCCGAAGGAACTCCCTGCAGCAACGAAAGACCACGTGATATTCACCGCCTATGACCCTGTGACCGCAGCCCTCATCGCAAAATTTGTGACGCACCACTACGCCTATGTCCTGGTCGCGGCCGATCTCAGAAAGGCTTTAGAACTCTACGATTCCGGTATTCACGTCGCGGTGGGGGACATTGACGACCCCGAGACTTACCGTAAAATGCGGATTGACGGCGCATTGCTCGTCGTTGCCACGAATCCGGATGAGATCAATACGAATATTACCTTTACCGTTCGAGAACTGAACGAACATGTTCCGATCATCACTACGGCCGACTCACCTTACTCGGAGGACATCCTGCAGATGGCCGGCAGCACAAGAGTGCTCCAGCTCTACGACATGCTGGGACGTTCTCTCGCGACATGGACTGTGGGAGGAGACTGCCGTTCGACCGTCATCACCCAGGTCGATGAACTGATCCTGGCCCAGTCCTCCGCCTCAGGAACCCCTCTGGTCGGAAAGACGCTCGCGGAATGCCGTTTGAGGGAAGATTTCGGAGTGAGTGTGGTGGGCATCTGGGAGAGGGGTCAATTCAACATCCCGAATGCTGGAAGCCGAATCGAACATAACAGCATGCTGGTCTTGGCGGGTTCAAAAGAAAATATTGCGGCCTATGATGACGTCTATTCCTTTTATCACATTTGCCGTCTGACAATGAATCCGGTCCTCATCATCGGCGGGGGGCGCGTTGGGCAGACCATCGCCGATCGTTTCGAGGAGCGGAAGATGCCTTACCTGATCATCGAGAAAAATCCCCGGAGAGTTCAGGAGGGGGAAAACTATATACTGGGCGACGCCGCGGATATCCGTACCCTCCAGAAGGCCTTGGTCGAAAGGGCTCCCGCCGCACTCCTGACCACACACGACGATGCCACCAACATCTACCTGACGAAATACCTCAGAAGCCTGAGGCCGGACATGCAAATTCTCAGCAGGGCCAGCAGCGAGCGCAATGTGTCCTCACTTCACCGCGCCGGCGCCGATTTCGTCATGTCCTATGCCACGCTGGGCGCCTCAGCAATTTTCAATCTGCTTCGGAATCAAGAGACCCTGATGTTGGCGGAGGGACTGGACATTTTTCGACTTGAAGTCCCGCATTCGCTTGCAGGCAAGACCCTGGCGAATTCCCGGATTCGGGAGATGACAGGATGCTCTGTTGTCGCCATCAGGGCCGATGAGACCATAGTGATCAATCCTGACCCGCAGGCACCGATCCCCCCCAATACCGAACTCGTATTGATCGGCAGCTATGAGGCCGAGGAAAAATTCCTCCAGTGGGCTGAAGGAGGACGTCAGCGCGGCTTGAGTGCATGAAGGTGTGATTATAATGGGATCGGCCGAACCCCGGTCGGTTTTTTGAAAAGGATAATCCGAAACTTGATGGCACAGGGACAAAGGATGCGAAATCTATAAACTGATATTTTAATGGGAACAGGAGGCAAAGATGGTTAAAGTGACCTGTTTGGGCGGAGTGGGAACCGTGACCGGGTCGTGTTATCTCGTGGAAAGCGCCCAGGGAAAGGGAATCCTGGTGGAGTGCGGGCTTTTTCAGGGCGGCAGACAAATGGATGATCGCAACCGGGAGGATTGGGCCTTTGATCCAAAAAAAATCAGCACCATCTTCCTGACCCACGCTCACATCGACCACTGCGGCAGGATTCCGAAGCTCGTTAAAGACGGGTTCCAGGGGCGGATTATCACAAGTCCACCCACGGTGGAACTCTGCAATATCCTTCTGCTCGATGCGGCTTACATCCAGGAAATGGAAGCGGAATGGCAAACACGTAAGAACAAAAGAAAGGCCTACGGCGAAATCCTGCCTCTTTACACAACGCAGGATGCCGAGGCGGCCATTAAATGCCTTCGTCCGGTTGAAAGAGACCAGATCATCGAACCTGAACCCGGCATCAGGGCAAGGCTCAGGAATGCGGGGCACATCCTCGGTTCCTCCACCCTGGAATTATGGGTGGAGGAGGACCAGAGTTCTCTCAAGGTCGTCTTTTCCGGAGACCTGGGTAAAAAGGATCAGCTCATTGTCAGAGATCCATACAAAGTCTTTGACGCTGACTATCTTTTTCTGGAATCCACCTATGGCAACAGGCTTCACCGCTCATTCGAAGCGAGCAAGGCCGAACTGCTGGAAGCGATCGAATATGCAACCTCCAGGGGCGAAAAGACGATGATTCCGGCTTTTGCCGTGGAGAGAACCCAGGAGATCCTTTATGTGCTCGGCCAATTTCACCGCCAAGGCCGACTTCCCGACATTCCTATCTTTCTGGACAGTCCCCTGGCTATCAAGGCCACCAGGATCTTCAGAGACAACAAAGAATACTACGACGAGGATGCCTTGGCCATTGTGAATGATGGTTTTGATCCCTTTGATATGCCCAATCTTCATTTTACGGAGACGACCCAGGAATCCATCGCCATTAACAAGACATCGGGGCCTGCTATTGTCATAGCGGGCAGCGGCATGTGCAACGCAGGCCGGATAAAACACCACCTCAAACACAACCTGTGGCGCGAGGGATCAAGCCTTGTAATTTGCGGGTTTCAGGCCCAGGGCACCACAGGCCGGAGGATTGTGGACGGTGCCAAATTCGTCAAGATTTTTGGAGAAAACGTCGCTGCAAAAGCCAAGGTCTTTACCATTGGGGGGTTTTCAGCCCATGCGGACCAGCGTGACTTGCTGGAATGGGTCGGTCATTTTGAGAGCGACCCGAAAATCTTCCTGGTGCACGGCGAATCGACCGCAAGTGAGGTACTGGCCAAGAAAATTGAGGAAGTTTACGGCATGAAGGCGCATATTCCCCGGTGGAAGGAAAGGCTGATCCTCAAACCAAAGGAAATGGTCGTCGAACAGCCCACGGAACCCGAGGGACCGCCCGATTTTCAATCGGCCATGCTGAATGCGATCGTCGATCTTGAAAGCGAGATCAAAAAGCTGCGAAGACAAATCAAGGATGCGGAGGTTGTCAGCCGGAATGATGTGGACCTTATCGAGTATCTCCGTGAAGAATTGAAGGCGGCAAGGGAATCGATGATCGGTGATCGGTGAAGATGAGACCGACCCCTGCTTTCCGCGGTCCGGGAGGGGACCTCAAATGCAGAGATGACCTTTTTCATCAACATTAACCTGATTTGACTGAGGTCGCGGCGGAAAAGGGACCCGTGTTTGACCCCGATGAATGGAGATGTAAGCATGCAGGAAAACAACCATCACCTTCCTTTAAAAAAAGAAAAAAAACGATTCGGATGTTTGCAGGTCGTTGGATTAATGGCCATTGCCGTCGTCATTACCTTAGGTGTAAGCGTCTTCATTTTTAGGACATATTTTGCCCACTCAGAGTTCAAACCTGTCAAACTGGACGCCTCCGAAGAAAGAGTCTTGGCGAAAAAACTGGAAAACCTTGATGCAATCGGGTCACATGCGGCCTCACACAGGAAGGATGCACCCAGCACACCATCAAAATCAGAAGGTTCTGCTGCTTCAAATTTTTCTCTAGAACCGGAGCCTTATAGTGAGAAGGGCATCAAAAGGGAGATTCAATTCACGGAAAGGGAGCTCAACGGCCTGTTGGCAAAAAATACGGACCTTGCAAAAAAGCTGGCCGTTGATTTATCCGAAGGTCTTATCAGCGCAAAACTACTTCTGCCCGTTGATGAAGATTTCCCAGTGCTTGGAGGGAAAATTATCCGTTTAAGATCGGGGTTGGATATCACCTATCATGACGGCAAACCGCTTGTCATTCTCAAAGGTATCACGATCATGGGTGTGCCCATGCCCAACGCCTGGCTGGGAGGAATAAAGAATATCGATCTGGTTGAAAAATTTGGCGGCGAAAAGGGTTTCTGGAAGACATTCTTCGATGGGATCGAAGACATAAAGGTAGAAGAAGGTCTTTTGAAGATAAGGCTGAAGGAATGAGAGAGAAACACAGGTCATCCCGTCAAATCCAGTGAAACCCATAAAATACCACGGGCAAAGCCATCGCCTATTCACCGCAATGAAATCTACCCCTTCACTGAGATCACTTATCGAATCATACATATTATCAGGTTGTTTTTTCCCGACCGCCTTCACTGCCGTCAATGAGGGATTTCTGGATGCCCCGGCTCCCCGCCCAAAGACAGGCTCATGGAACAACCCATCACCTGTAAACCAAAACCAGGGTGGAGCGTCTAATAAGACATAAGAATAAGCAGCACGGAGTGTGACAAGTCTTTTGGAAAAGGATAAGGGAGGGAACAAAATGAGGAAGCTGGTGCTCGGAACAATCCTTTTGGCGCTGGTCTTTGCCGCTCCTGTTTCGGTGAAAGCAGGAGTGAACATCAGTGTTGGAATTGCTCTGCCTCCACCCGTCATATTTTCCGGTCCGATAGAACTCATTGTAATACCTGACACCTATATCTATGATGTCTATGTCATCCCCGATATCGGCGTGGATATTTTCTTCTGCCGCGGGTGGTGGTGGCGTCCATGGGATGGACGCTGGTATCGCTCACGTTATCACGACAGAGGTTGGACATATTACAGATACATTCCTGATTTTTATTACGATATCGATTTTCGATGGAGGGCATTCTATAGAGATCGCAATTGGCACGGCCATCGGTGGGACTACAGAAGAATCCCCTATCAGCAGCTTGAGAAAAATTGGAGGACTTGGAATAGCAGTCGATATTGGGAAAGGGAAAAAAAGTGGCATGTTGAAAAATATCACCCTATCTCACCGCAAAGACAAACGGAATTACGAAGGCAAAGACAGAGGGAATATGCCCGGAGACCCGAGGTCCAGAGACATGAACAATGGAAGAGAGAGCACCGGCAAAGACAACCTCAGGTTCACCAGCCCAGACAACAGCAACCGCAGCGCCTGCCTCAGGCCCAGAGGCCTGGACAACCGGAACAGCAGAGGCAGCCTCAGGTTCAAAGACAAAGACAACCGCAACAGCGGATACAACCTCAGGTTCAGGGACCTGGTCAAAGGCAAAGGCAGGGGCTGCCTCAGGCTCAGCAACCTAAGCAGCGTGAACCCCAGCGTCTGCCCCAGACTCAGAGGAACCTGAAGCAGGCAAAGTAAAACATAAAATCGTTCCGGAGGCGACACACCGGCCCTTGTGTGCGAAAAAAATCATCATAACCATCCGGTGGAAGCCCACAGTCATGGGGAATATGACCGTGAAAAGGCCCGTCTGATGTTCAGGTTCTGCGAAACCGGTAGCGGTTATTGTTTTTTGAATCGCAAGGTCATAAGGGAGGCCTGAAGATCTGAAATTTCGTCGCCGTTTTCGGATAAGGCCTGCAATGACAGGCGACGAAGAGGGTCATCAAAAACGTGTTCAAGCACATGGAGAGCATCGAGAAATTCCAGTTCCGCGGCCTGCATCCCAAGATCCTTCTGGGTACGGCCAGTGATCGATATGCGGGGTGGACCGGTCAGATCTACACCAGGGAGCGCTACGAGGGACGAATCAGCCGCAGGACAAAATCCCTGGGCGGGAAATCCTTTGTGGAAGAGACCCTTCCTGTTGAGAGCGTAGAAGAATATTTCGAGCATTTCCCGGTTCTTGAGATCGACTACACCTTTTATTCGCCCCTGCTGGATCAGGACGGAATGCCCACCCCCGGCTATCATGTCCTCAAAAGCTACGCTCGGCATATGCAGGAGGATGACCGCGTGGTCCTGAAAGTGCCCCAGATGATTTCGGCCCGGAAGGTACGCCGCGGAGCCAGGTATATTGATAACGAGACCTACCTCAATGCGGAGATCTTCATCAGGGGTTTCTATGAACCGGCCGTTGAGATTTTACAGGGCAAACTGAACGGGATGATTTTCGAACAGGAATATCAGAGAAAGAAGGACCGGGTGCCTGTCAAACAGCTTGCCGGTGACCTCGATAGCTTTTTTGAGGGCATTCCCGTAGATACCCGCTATCACATTGAGCTTCGGACCGAGGCCTATCTGGACTCACCGGTGTTCCGTGTATTGGAAAGACACGGCGTAGGACAGGTGCTCTCCCACTGGACCTGGCTTCCACCTCTTGGAAAACAACTTGTGAGGTCGGGCGAAAGGGTCTTCAGTTCAGGAAGGCAGCGGATCGTTCGACTCATGACGCCCATAGGAATCCGATATGAGGACGCCTATGCCAGGGCCTATCCCTTTGACAAGCCCGTAGAAGGCATGCTCCAACCGGAAATGGTGAGAGAGGCCGCCGATCTCATGCGAAGGGCCATCAAAGACAACGTTGAAACCAGCGTCCTCATCAACAACCGCTCTGGAGGCAACGCCCCTGTCATTGCTCAGAAATTGGCCAAGGAGTTCTTTGAAGGATAGATTTCCATCCATGTACGGATGGCAAGGTCCGTTGTTGTTGCGGTTTGGAATCAGGGGTCGCTGCAAAATTCACTTGCATCCCACCTAAAAATAGTCTATAAAAAGATTATTATGTAACGTGAGGATATTGTTATGGAATCTATTGAATTTAAACTCAAGGGAATCGACGGTCAATTCATTACCAATTATACAAAAAATATCATTGAGTTGCTCGGTGAGCCGGAAGTGAGTGCAGTGGTGGACGAGGACGAGCGCAGTCAAAGGGTCTCTGATTTGCTGCAATCGCTGGGTTACTCTGTTGAAACCAAGAAGATTGGAGCAGGTTCGGTCAGACTGATCGCCAAGAAAGGCTGAGAGCGTAAGTGCTCTTTTTCATTTTTTTGAGCAAAGAGTGCGGATGCGTTTGAGCCGTCATGAGGCGCTAAGTTGGGGTTCTTTTCGCCCTCACTCTCACCAAAATCGAATTTGCCGCTCCAACCAGGGGCGGCATGTTTTGTCTGCGGGGTTCCCCCCGCCGTCTATGTCGACCGTCGCTTGCGGGATTCGGGCCCTTCCCCTGTCGTGACTCGGGGCCCGATTACGCCCGTTCTTGTAAAATCGTGGCCTTTGCCTTCCGCTGCTTCTGTGAGATCCTTCATGTGAAGACAAGGGTTTTGCGGCTCCAAGCGGCCGATTTAATCGTTGCCAAGGCGGAAAACTGTTTTATTCATGAGGCAAAAAGACGGTTGATTATCCCTTCTCCGCCTCCTCCTCCAGTTCATCCAGTTTGCCCGGATCAGAAACAGCGATGTCTACCAAGGCCTTGGGGATAGAACTCTGTTCGCACATTATTCGGATATCCTTTTCCACATCAGAAAATTCCAGGATCTCCCGGATGCCTTCGATGTATTCAAGCATGTCTTCCGGACTGATGTCTTCCAGGGAAGGGCCTGCCGATTCAGCCGCTTTCTCGGCGGCCGCCTCCTCCTCTTTTCTTTTCTTTTCCGCCATCTCTTCTTCCATGGCTTTCTTTGCTTCATCAATTGATGATTGGTCGATGTCGCCGATTTCTCTGATGATTTCGTCTGATGCGTTTTCTTTGATGAGACGTTTGATCTTTTCTTCCTCAGAAACGCCTCCCAGGGAGGCGAATATCTTTTGAACCCTCGCTTTTTCGGCGACTTCCGCGTCCATCTTGGATTTTACACTCTTGTATTCTTCCTCTGATACACTCAGGGCCGCCATAACGGCCTGAGGATCAAACGCTCCTGAGATAAGATAGCGTATTCCCTGTTCCCCGGAGAGCTCCTTGGCCCTGGCTACCATCAAATCGGTTTTTTTGTTTTTGATAATCTCATCCACATCGGCCCTGTGTTCCGAGGCCAGAAAGGAGGGCCAATCATTACCCAGGGCGCGAATGGTCCCCATGGCCGTGGCATGGGTGTCCTTGATGTCATCCAGACCCAGCCCGGAAATCGCCCGATCAAAATCCTGCATAAACGGTCGGCCGACCCGATTGCGTGCCTTTACCGCCGCCCGTAACTGCAGCCAGTTACCGCCGCTCTTGGACACATTGTAGCCGGTTTCGTCCAGCTCCGCGGCGATCCTGCGTGAGGTTTCCAGGCCCCTTGCCTCGGAGAAATCCTCATCAGTGTATTTTTGGATCTGCCTTTCGATGAGTATCCATAAAGGTTCTTTTCCCTCAATGCGATTTTCCGGCATAATTTCTCCTTTCAAAATTAA
>JBMNCO010000110.1:17031-24581 GCA_049366815.1 Desulfatiglandales bacterium
CCTATTTTTGAAAGGTGTAATTCCTTTCAAAAAATTGGTCTACATACCATTCAACCGGTTCTTCATCAAAGTCGGTCGAATCCAGAAAATTGACGGATCCCAGGAGCCTCCCAAGCATATCGATCTTTTCTTCAAGGGTCCTGCTCAGGTATTTTTTAAAGGTCCCCCTGACCAGATCCCCCTTTTGTTCGGAACTGAACCCCATCTCCCGAATCACCATAAAGACGAAACGGGCCCGCCGGGAGCGTCTTCCGATATCCGCGGCGCCGCCTTTGAAGTGAAAGTTGATGTAATTGTCATTGACCCTGGGGCCGCAGTAGGTGTCAAGCGTAGCAAAGTAGTAACCCAGTCGGGCATCGAAATTGAGGTAATTGCTGCCGATTATGGCATAGTTCGCGGCCATTTGGGAGGCCGGTTCAAGGCGACCCCGGCCTTCCGATTTTCCCGAAGGCTCCTGCACCCAGGCTACGCCCCTCAAGTCCATGCCCGTGATGAGTGCCCTGAAGGGGACAGAGGTGATGTTTTCGAACCGGGCCTCCTCTGCCCCCGGAGGAAGGCTCACCCCCTCTCCCAGGTCAACAATCAGGATTCTCATGGGAAGGTGGGTCCAAAGGGGCACGGCCACGGTCTTTTCACAGTCAAGGTCCTCGCCGATCCGAAACATCTCCTGCATGGCCATCTCATGGGAAAACCGGATGAGATCATGGATTGTCCTGCAGGCCTCCGGCCTGAAATTTTCCTTTTTGGGATCCGTCAGGGTCAGGGGGATAACCCTCTTCAGAGCGGCCTGCACGGTCTTTTCAATGGGGCTTCCCTTCATGGGATTAACCGACCGTTGCCCCTTCATCAGGGCCTCCACGCGGCCCCGGTACACAACTCTATTGGTGGCATCGACGGTGATCTCCTCGCCGTTGCGAATGGTAACGGTGGATGTCCCCGTGCCCACAAGGGCGGGGATCTGAAATTCCCGGGCCACCGAGGCCATATGACCTGTGACGCTTCCCACGTCGGTCACAATGGCCCGGATGCGTCCCATGAGGGATACGAGCCGCGGGGAGGTATGGGGGGCAATCACAACCGCGCCTTCCGGGACACGATGGATCCCGCGTGCATCCATAACCAGATGGGCGATCCCGCAGGCCACACCGTCCGAGGCCGATACCCCTCCCTCAAGGATGACGGGGTACGCGGTTGAGGCCTCTTCGAGTTCCTCCGGCCCGATCTTGACGTATTTCACTGTCCGTTTAAGCGGGCGTGCCTGCAGGATGAAGAGTTTACCATCCCGGTCGATGGCCCATTCAATGTCGAGGGCATAGCCGTAGTGGCGTTCCAACCGGAGACCATGGTCTGTTAGCAAACGCACCTCCGATTCTTCAAGGCAGAGCCGATTCTGCAGGTCTTTTGGCACAGGTGTCCTCTCGACTCCCCCGGTCGAATCCGTCGTGATTTGGATCTTTTTGGCCACACACTGCGAGACCTCGATCTTTCCGCTCTTTTTTTCGATCTGAAAGAAATCTGCGGGCGACGTCCCTTCCACGATGCTGGTGCCTAGTCCCCATCCGGCGCTGATCATGATGACGGCATGCCTGCCGTCATTGGGATCGACCGTATACATGACCCCGCTGACCTTGGCATCGATCATCCGGACATAGGCGACGCTCATCACGACGTCCTGATCGAGGAATCCCCTTCGACGCCTGTAAAAAATGGCCCTGGGGTTGAAGGTGCTGGACACGACTTCCTTGTAGGCCTCGATGAGGTCTTGCTCCCGGACATTCAAGAGCGTGGAATATTGGCCCGCGAAGCTTGCTTCCGTGTCCTCACTTGTGGCACTGCTTCTTACAGAGAGGCAAAGATCCCGGCCGATCCTTTGCTTGAGTGCGTAGACCTCCCCGATAATCGCACTTTCCAATTCAGGGGGAACATCCGCCTTTAGGATGGATGAGCGGATCTCATCGCTGACCGGCATTAGGCTTTCCGCATTGTTGACGTTGAGGTTTCGAAGCTTTTCCTCTATTCTTTCAGTGAGATGATTATGATCGAGAAACTGCTGGCAGGCGTAAGCCGTGACGGCGAAGCCCTGGGGTACCGGGGAATTGGCCCGGTTATAGATCTCACCCAGATTGGCGGCCTTCCCGCCTACATCACCGATGTTTTCCAAGCTGAGGCGCTCAAAGGGCATCACGAGGCTCGCCTCCTCGAATCTCCTTTTTCGTCTGAGTTCTGCGAAGACGGATTCCGAGATCTTTTCTGCGGAACAGACAAGCTTCGGATACTTGACTCGGGAAAGGGCATTGACGTTTTCCACGATGTAGAAGGTCTCCCCCATCAGCAGTTCCGTCTGCATCAGGACATAGGCAAAGGAAAAGGGTTCGTTTTTGTAGATGATCTGCTCCAAATCCGAGAGCATCTCCAAGGCCCTGTTGTTCGAGGCCAGGAGCTTCCTGAAAAAAAGATATTTTTCTTGAAGGCCCTTTGCCTCAAGCCTTGCGAGTGCGTCATTCGGAATCTTCTCTGTTTGAAAATCACTTTCCTTCATAATCATTCACACATGCCCTGCCCTCCTCGGAGAAGCAGATTCAATATTGGAAAAAGATGAGTCTGTTCCATGCCCACGGGGCCTCAGGTCCTCACAGAAAGGGGCCGTCCCCGCCGTTGGTTTTACGAAATTGGCTGAGCTTGTAGTAAATACCTCCCAGGGCCATGAGTTCATCATGGGTCCCCTGCTCCCGAATCTTGCCATGATGCATGACCAGTATCCGGTCGGCCTTGCGGATGGTCGAGAGCCGGTGCGCAACGACCAGGGTGGTCCGTTTTTTTGTCATACGGAAAATGGCCTCCTGGATGAGGCGTTCGGTTTCTGGGTCCACGCTGGAGGTGGCCTCATCGAGGATCAGGACTTTGGGGTCACAGGCGAGGGCCCGGGCAAAGGACAGGAGTTGCCGCTGCCCGGCCGAGAGGTTGGAGCCCCATTCCCCCATCTCCTGTTGCAGACCCCGGGGCAGCCTTTTGATAAAACCACCCGCATTGGCATCCTGAATAGCCCTTTCCGTAGCCTCGTCGGTGATACGTCCATTGCCCAAAGAAATGTTGTCTACAAGACTTCCGGAAAAGATAAAGACATCCTGCATGACAAGCGCTATTCGGGATCGCAGTTCTTTCTTCGACCAGTCCCGGATATCAACCCCGTCCAGGAGCACCTGTCCCCTCACCGGATCATAAAACCGCTCGATAAGATTGACGATGGTGGTCTTCCCCTCGCCGGTCGGGCCCACGATGGCCACCATCTCTCCCGGCTTCACCTCAAAGGAGATCCCATCGAGAACCGGGTGATCCTTGTGATATGCAAACGAGACATCCCTAAACTGAAGGTGCCCTGTGACCTCCTTTGGCAGCCTGGGACGCTCCGGTTCAGGAATTTCCTCCCTGTGATCCATGAATTCCATGATGCGCTCCGTGGAGGCCATGGCTGACTGCATGATGTTGTACTTTTCGGAAATGTCCCGGATCGGTTTAAAGAACATCTGAATATAGCTTATAAAGGCGACAAGGGATCCGAGGGTCAACTGCTCGCTGATTACCTTTCCCCCGCCGTGCCAGATGAGAAGGGCCACAGCAATGGCCGAGAAAAGTTCCATCACAGGCATGAACACGGCGAAGACCCGAATCTGTTTCATGCCCGCCAGGTAGTTGTCATGACTGATCTTCGTGAAGGTCTTCATCTGGAAATCTTCCCGGGCGAAGAGCTGGATGATACGCATGCCCGTGATCCGCTCCTGAAGGAAGGCGTTGATCTTGCCAACCGTGGCACGAAGCTCTCTAAAGGCCTCCCTGGCAAGGTTGCTGAAAAGCAGCGTCATGCCAAAGATGACGGGGAGGAGCGCAAAGCAAACCAGAGCCAGTCGCCAGTTGAGATAAAGGAGGACCACGAGGATGCCCGTCAGGATAAATATGTCCTTGAAAACGGTGATGATGACGGATTTGAACATCTCGTTCAGGTTTTCAATGTCGTTTGTCACCCGGGTCACCAGTTGCCCAACGGGATGGCGATCAAAAAAACTCACACCCTGCGACTGCATTCGATCGAACAATCGGAGCCGTATGTCCAGCATGATGTTCTGTCCGGTCCGCTCGAGCAGGTAGTATTCCCCATGGCCCAGGGCAAAGGAGATCATAAGGAAGACGAGCAGGACCACGGTCACCAAGGCGAGACCCTTGATGTCCTCAGCCCTCACGGCCAGGACACCCTCCGAGCTCAGGGATCCAAGGGCCTCAATGGGAACAACGACAGAGCCGTCCTCCATGGTCATGTCCTTCACATCAGGTCCACCGGGATAAAATCGATCCCAAATTTCAGGAGAGACCTTGTAAAACCGCATCTCCGATACGATCCCTCGCTCTTTGTAATCATGAATCAGGGCGGGATCCATTTTTCGGAGATCCGTTTGATGAATCAGGCCCTTTTCGTTTTCTCCAGCGGCCTTTTCCACCTGACGGCCGTATCGTTCCATGAAGTCTCGGCTCGCGTTCTTGTCCATGAGGGATAAATCGATCTTGTGCCAAGAGGCCAGAATGTATCGGTCTATGGCGATCTTGGAGAAATAGGGGAGGGCCAGTTCCAGGATCGTTATCATGACGGTGAGCAAAAGGGCCAGAAGGATGATCTTTTTGTAGGGAAGGGCATAGGGGACCAGCCGCTTCAGGAGCCTGAAGTTGTAAGGTTTGCCCAGTCGGCCTTCTTCCATGTAAACGTAAGGACCGTGCATAACGGTTTAGACCACCCTTCTTGTTGAAAACAGCGTGTTCATGCCCTTCAGCCTGCAGCAGGGCCTCCACCCGGGGTCCATAACCCGCCCCCGCCCGCGTAGGCCCCTCTCACATCTCCAATTCCTTGGCCAGGAGTTGTCGTTCATAGAGCCTGGCATATGCGGTTCCCCTCTTTATCAGGGCGTCATGGTCACCGGTCTCGACAATCGCCCCCCTCTCAAGGACCACAATTCTGTCCGCCCTGCTGATCGTTGAAAGTCTGTGCGACACGATCAGGTTGGTCTTTTCGTTCCTCGCCCCCAGGATATCATTGAGAATCTCTTCCTCCGTCCTGGTGTCGACCATGGAGAGGGCATCGTCCAGGATCAGGATGGGCGGATCGGCGAGAATGGCCCGCGCGATTGAAACACGCTGCCTCTGTCCGCCCGAAAGGGTAATGCCCCTCTCGCCCAGCAAGGTATCCACGCCGTTTTCGAGTTGCTGAATCTCTTCGATAAGCTGGGCTGTCTTCAGGGCCGCAAAAAGGATTTCGTCGGAGATCCCTGTCCTGCCGAAGATGACGTTGTTTCGGACCGTATCCGAAAAGATGACCGCTTCCTGAGTGGCAAAACCAATGGCCTTTCTGAGGGTCTTCAGGGGAATTTCATGGATATCCCTGCCGTCAAGGAAGACCCTGCCCTTGGGGACGTTGTGAAAACGGGCGAGCGCGTGGAAGAGACTGGTCTTTCCGGATCCTATCCGGCCGACGACGGAAACCGTCTGGCCGGCCTTCACCGTCAGGTTGATGCCCTTTATGGCCTCATCGGTCTGTCCCGGGTACCTCACGCGTAAGTCTATGAACTCGATGCCTCCGCGGATCGGGATATTTCCCTTTGCCTCTGCTGTGTCGGTGATTTCCGGAATTTCCTCCAAGATGCCGTTGATCCGTCTCATGGAGGTGGCTCCCCTCTGGATCATGTTGGTGACCCAACCCAGTGCCATCATGGGCCAGGCAAGGAGGTTGAGATAGCTGATAAAGGCCACGAAATCCCCGGTTGTGATGTGCCCGAGGATGGTCAAGCGCCCCCCCAGACCGATAACAACAGCCAGCCCGAGATTCGTAAAAATGGTGATCATCGGGATGAATATGGCAAAGGTCCTGGCCAACTTCATGTTCTCGGACACATATTTCCTTCCCGTACCTTCCACTTTCCCGTACTGCCAGGACTCCCTGGAATAGGCCTTGACGACCCTGATGCCGGCAAAGGCCTCCCGGACCCCTTCCGTCAGGTCCGAAAAGGTCCTTTGAACCCTTTCAAAGCCGCTTGCTATGCGACGGCTCATGACCTTCGACAGAACAATGATTATGGGGGCGGGGATCAGGGATAAGAGAGTCAGGACAGGACTGATGCTCAGCATGAACCCGATGGCCGCCATACCGAGAACGATTCCATCCGTCAAGGCCACCAGCCCCATGCCCGTTGCCATTCGGATGGCGTTGATATCGTTGATGGTCCTGGCCATGAGGTCCCCGGTTTTCGTCCGCTGATAAAAGGCCATGGAAAGGGTTTGCAGGTGACTGTAGAGTCTGTTTCTCAGGCCTTCTTCTATTTTTCTCGAAAGACCCAGGAGAAGGTACCGCCAAAGATATCGCAGAAAAGCCATACCCAGGGCAATGGCCGCAATCAGGGCGGCGTAGCGGAGCAAGATACCGCCGGTCGCCTTGCCCACCGTCAGGATGTCAATGGCCCTCTTTATGACGAGGGGAATCAGGAGCTGAAGAAAATCCACTGCGAGAAGGCTGATGAGACCCAGGACCAAGGACCAGAGGTTTTTTTTGAAATATTCTGTGACCGGCTGGAAATTTCTTCGGATGTCAGAAAAAGGGAATCGAAACACTTTCATGAAAATGAAATACTTAAAGAGAGCGACCGATGTCAACACAATAAAATTTCTCTGATATATGAAACGCAAAGAGGGGCCACGGCATGGCTTTATCGGGCACTTCTGCCTTGCATCTTTCTTCGAATTCCGCTAGGTTCGTGCCACTTTTTTCCTTTAAAGGGGGCTCAAGGATCTGATGCTCCTCCCTAGGGACGGGGTAGCCCCGACCCCCTTTTCAACAGCGGATATTTTTCGGATACAAGGATCGTTTAACCAAAATGCTGTTCTATTTTCTTCAGGGTGCAACCCTCGCCGTCTCTGCAGCCATCATGCCCGGGCCCTATCAGGCCTATTTGCTTTCACAAGCCCTCAGGCACGGGTGGAAGCGCGCCCTGCCGGCGGCCTTTGCGCCCCTGGCCACGGACGGGTTCATTATCGCAATGGTCCTGTTCGTCCTTACCCGAACTCCACAGGCCGTCCTGGAAATGCTTCGGGTTGCAGGGGGCTTTTTCATCCTCTATCTGGCCATAGGCATCTTTATGACCTTCGGACGTGCAAAAGAGGTCCTGACACCCCCGGAGAATGCCGCCCGGCAGACTTTTATCAACGCCTTCATCATAAATGTGCTGAATCCTAATCCCTATATTTTCTGGGGTGTGGTCGGAGGCCCCATTATCCTGACCGGATGGCGAACATCCCCCGGCCTTGGAATCATTTTTCTCGCAGGGTTTTATGGGACATTCATCTGCAGCCTGGCCGCCCTGATCATCATGTTTGCCTCAGCCGGACGGCTGGACCCCAAGGTGAATCGCGTATTGGGTTGCGGGGCCGCCCTGGCCCTGGTCGCCTTCGGCCTCTATCAGATAGTGACAGGCCTGAAGGCCGTGTTTTAGGCGCCGCGACATATGTTCTTCAGGGAA